>NZ_JBYTBS010000050.1:0-52468 GCF_058789495.1 Paenibacillus sp. FW126-R14
TTAAAATTTTCAAAAAATTAAGGAATTGTAAAGGAAATAGCGAGAAAAATCGGTTTACATTCAAACAAATATGTCATATAGTTTAATTATGATCAAATGTAAAATTGATAATTATCAAAAGTTTGAAAATTTTCCATTCATGAGATTTTTTAGCAAGTAAACGTTCTCAATAAGGGGTGAGAAATATAAAAAGAAGCCGCTATCAATAGGCTTTTGGCGAGGCGCTTTGATAGACGGCTATGGCGGCATCTTTTGTCAAGGCTTTTTTGCCATGTAAAAGAGGGCCTTCCTTAACTTACCAAATTTCGGTCAATATTGCAATTACTTGAATTTCAAAAAAAGGAATTTGTGAGGAGGAAGTAAGATTGCTACATATACTAGCAAAGAATAAGAAATGGTACAGCCTTGCGCTATCGATTCTTTTATTTATTACGATGATTCTTCCAACTGGTTTCATTGTAAATGTACCGAAGGCTCAAGCGGCTGCCCCAAGTAAGTCTAATCATGTTGTCATTAGTCAGGTCTTCATCGGCAACAGCACAAGTATTTATAAAAACAGGTTCGTTGAACTATACAATCCGACCAATAGTGCGGTAGACGTAAGCACATGGTCGTTGCAGAATACATCAGCGACAGGTGCTTTCTCTACAATAACCAAATTAACGGGATCGATCCCTGCCAATGGCTATTATCTGATTCAATGTACGGCTCAATCCAACACAGTGGGATTGGATCTGCAAAATCCTGATGTTATTGTCTCTGGCAGCGTCAATTTTGGTGCTGCTGGAGCAAAGCTTGCAATTGCTTCAAAACAGACCGCGATAAGCGGCAGTTCGGATGCTGCTGTCGTTGATTTCATCGGCTATGGAACGGCAACGGACTCATGGGGGACAGTTGCTATCGCTAATCCCAATGTTTCGACAATGTCTTATTTCCGTCTAACTAACACAGGTTTGCAACCTGATGTATCTGGTGATGGAAACGGTTGGGATTCTAAAAACAACAAGAATGATTTTGTTTTTGAATCGCCAAATCCAAGAAACTCTTCCTACCCAACAAGTACAGTTGACTTGGGAAGTACAACAATAAGCGCGCTCCAAAAAGTAGATGCTAATGGGTTGACAACAAATTTAGGGAAATCAGCTACAATTACCGGTGTAGTGACCGCTGAGAACAAAGTGCTTGGAACAGAAAACACCAATTTCTACATTCAAGATTCCAGCGGCGGAATTAATGTCATCGGTTTAAATAATCCTTCTATAACCATCACGAAGGGTCATAACCTGCAAATTTCCGGACGTGTTGCATTCACTAAAGGCCAAGCACGTTTTATAGCAAACAGCATTACGGACTTGGGAACTGCTACTGCTCCTGTCCCGAAAACCATTCAAATTACGGACTTAACTTCTTTTAATTCAGCAGAGCCTTTAGAAGGAAGTTTAACTAAATTCTACGGGAAAGTAACAGCTGTTACTAAATTAGGTTCAGACTACAATGTAACGGTGGCTGATGCTCAAGACAAAACAGCCATTGTAAAAGTTCTGGGAATAACCGGAATTGACCCGAGTAATGAGCTGGTTTTGAACTCATTTTATACATTTACAGGTATCGTTGGGCAATCTCAAGTTACTTCTCCGTATACAACCGGCTATTATTTGTTGATTAGAAACCTCGCCGATATTAGAGGCGAAGTCACTGTAACGCATACCCCACTCGCCAAAGGGATTCCGGATGTCGATCTTCCTTTCTCGGCGGTTGTCAAAAATGCGGACACCGTTACCTTGTATTACAAAGCTGTCGGGGATGCGTCCTATAAATCGATTGCTATGAATGCCGCAGACGCTGTGAATTACAATGGCTCGATCCCGGCAGCGAGTGTTCCTATTCCAACCTTCGTTTATTATATTGAGGCAAAAGGGGACAAAACCGTATCTGTCGGTCCTTACACAGTCGAAGTAGGTGCAGATACCGAAGGCCCGACATTCTCCAATGCGCTTCCTGCTATCGGAGATACAATAGAAACTAAGCATCCTGAAATCTCTGTTTCTATGTTTGATTTGAGCGGCGTAAATAAAGCAAGTGCCAAAATCACAATCGGCAGCAAAGATTTCACGAATCAAGCGACTATCACAGAAGATCAAATCAGACTTAATTTGACTACAGCGGATGATTTACCGGAAGGTCCTAACACCATTACAGTTGAAGCAAAAGATAAAGTTGGCAATTTATCAACTTATTCTTGGACATTCACGGTAGCCCAAAGATTTACAGGCGGTAATCATTATCGCGGGACAACGCACAACCATACGAATATTTCACATGATGCTTCCGGCAGCCCGGAAGATGCGTTGAAAGCTTCGCAAAATTATAATTATGACTTTTTTGCTTTCTCTGACCACTCACACGATATTGATTCTTCTCTGGTCAATAAGGATACTGTTGATCACAAGGGCATGCCAGAGCGTGCAGGCGGTTCGGATTGGCAATTAACCAAAGATTTGGCGAAGCAGTATACGCAAGACGGTAAATTTGTCGTGTTCCCGGCGTTTGAAATGACTTCGACCACTTGGGGACATTCTAACGTTTTCGGTACAACTGATTTTATCGATCGTATGCAAGACGGGGGCAAATATCAGAATCTGCAAAATTACTATGCATGGGTTCTGACTTACGATAATATCGTTGCCCAGTTTAATCATCCGGCGATGTCTGCCAATGCTTTCGATAATTTTATTCCTTACGATAAAAAAGTAGATAAACTCTTCACCATGCTTGAAGTAGGAAATGGCTCCGGTCACTACGGATATGCGAATGCGGAAGATAAACTGTTCAGTGCGCTGGACTTGGGATGGCATGTGGCGCCGACTTATGGCGAAGACAATCATGACGCTACTTGGGGACAAACGAAAAAACGTACAGTGATCGTGTCCAAAGATCTAACACAAGAGTCTTTACTTGACTCTATGCGTAAAATGCGCGTTTATTTCAGTGAAGATCCAAATGCGCAATTGGATGTTTCGGCAAGCGGTTGGTATATGGGTTCCATTACTGACACAAAAACATTGCAATTCGATATCAATGTTAGCGATCCTGTCTCGGAAAGTAGCAGCGATCCGAAATACAGCTATCTGAAGACAGCGTCTAACGATAACATTGAAAAAATTGAAATTGTCAGCAATGGCGGCAGAGTTGTGGATACCATTAGTCCGTCTGGATCGAAAACGTCATATAATTGGAAACCAACAGTGAATGTCGTGGGCGGTCAACAATGGTTTGTTGTACGTGTTACGCAAAAAGACGGGGATCGCATTTATTCTGCTCCAATTTGGTCTCCAACAGATGATCTGTATGTTAAGGTTAGCAGCGTGACTGCGTCGGAAGGATCGATTACCGGAGCGGTTCCAACTACGCTAACGGCTAGCATCAGCAATCTTGGTGTTATCAATGTTAGCAATCTAAACGCAAGTTTTTACTATGATTCTGTAGATATCGGAAATAAAATCGGTGAAGCCGTTATTAGCGAGCTTCAGACGAATAAGTCCGCTACGGCACAAGTGACTTGGGCTAACCCGATTGCAGGGAATCATAAGATCATTGTCGTGCTTACAGCAGGTGATGGAAATAATATCGGAGAAAATAAATTTGAACAAGCCTTTACGATCAAGCCTCCACTGGGAATCAAGGTACTGATTGACTCCACGCATCAAAATGAGAATACATCGACAGATACAGGCAAATATGCAAACAATTTGACGACGTTTACTTCAATGATGCGCAAAGAAGGCTATACAATCTCTGAGAATACGACAGCCATAACTTCTGCTTCATTAGCAGGCACTAAGATTCTTATGCTTACCCATCCAGCTACTTCGTATACAACGACAGAGATTAACGCAATCAAAGACTTTATTACTACTGGCGGCGGATCTGTTTTCGTATCAGAAAAAAGCAATGGGACGGCACTCAATAATTTATTATCAGGTGTAGGATCAACTGTATTATTCAATGGCGATACGATTTATGATGATTCAAGAGCGGGTAATTTCTGGGCTACAATTACAGGAAATGAATACGCGGTAAGAGCACATCCGGTTCCTCTGAGCAATTATTTAACTGATTTTGTTTCAGTGATGGATTTTTACAGTGGTACGAGTCTTGCTCGTAATAACGCTGGAGCAAGAGCGGCACTTGCGGATACCAACAATGTTTCCATATTGGTTCGTGGTAACGAAGCAACGTTCCAGCAGAGTGCACCATCAGGGGGCTTCTCCTATAAGGTGGGGTCAGGAAGCACAGGAGGCTCGCAAATTCCTCTAGTGGCGGCTGAGCAGATCGGCAACGGCAGACTTTTCATTGCGGGTATGAATATCTTTAATGACAATCAGCTGAAGGTGAGTACGGACCCTAATGATAACGGGGACTTTGCCCTTAACGCGATGAAATGGCTGGGTCACCTGGATACCAAAGTTACTGCGATCGGCGATGCGCGCAAACTTGCTCCCGATACGGAAGTTGTTGTTCAAGGTAAAGTAACTTCCGGAGCCGGTGTGTTCTACGATGCCGTTTATGTACAGGATGATACTGGCGGTATCATGGCTTTCAGTGAAATTCCGGAAGGATCTTTGAAAGTCGGAGACACGATAAGAGCTTACGGTCATATCAAAATTTTTGAGAACAACTTTGAGCTTGAGTTTGATAAATTTGCTAACAGCATTGTGAAAATAAGTTCGGGCTCGCCAATACAACCCAAATCTTTATCTACGAAAAATGCAACTTTAGATGAAAATATGGGACAATTGGTCAAAGTCTTCGGGCAAGTTACAGCGATCCCTGATGACAGCTCCTACGTCATAGATGACGGTTCAGGCGGTGTGCTTGTATTCGTAGACGGTTATATTGCAAGCCAAAGCGGAGTGCCGATACCGAAACTTAAAATTGGGGACAAGCTCTCGGCGATTGGTCTATCCGGAGCATTCTCCGAAGGTACCCGGATTCGGGTACGCGATACTAGAGAATTGATTAAAACCGATGCTCTCGTCCCGGTAACGGGCGTTCAGCTGGATAAAAATTCAGCGACAGTATCGCCAGGCGATCCGGATATTACGCTTACAGCTGGTGTAGTGCCGGCAAATGCAACGATTACGACTGTTATTTGGAGTTCGAGCAATGAGGCTATTGCCAAGGTAAATAACGGCGTCGTTTCTATCGTGGGTCTTGGAACGGCAACGATTAGTGCTGAGACGCTCGATGGAGGTTTCAAGGCATCGGCTGTCATCAATGTCATACCGTTGAAACCGAACGTTAGAGCCGATATTGGCGCGAAAGTGATTGTCGGTATCGATTCGACTATGGAATACAATATCGATGGATTGGGCTGGAATCCTTATGTGGCCTCCTCACCTCCTAATCTTAGCGGCGAGCATAATGTTCAGGTCCGTGTTAAAGCGACTGGCAGTGTGCTTGCAGGTCAAATCAAGGATTTATATTTCAGTACGGCTGCTCCTGTGTTAACCGGTTTTACTTGGGCGGCAGGCAGTACATTGGGAACTAAAGCTACAGCAGTTCCAGCTGGTACGTTGAAATATGCGGTTGGCGCAGCGAATGCCTTGTATCAACCTGCAATTGGAGAATTAGCTTCTGACTATACGAAACCGTTAGTCGTTAATACAGATATTTTCGCTAATCCAAGCCAACATATCTTCATTGTATCTGTTGACGGATCCAATAAAATTACCGGATGGGCCGATATTACAGTATCCAGTACAGTGACTCCGGCTACTGTGGCGAAATGGGATTTTACGGGTTCAACAGCGCTTGCTACGGATGGGATTTCAGCAAATAAAGGAATTAAGTCAGTAGCTGTAGTCGGTGCAGGTGGAAGCAGCTTTACCTTTACGGCAAGTGGAGGAGTTGGCAGTTCGGCTGCCGTAACAGCGGCAGATTGGACACCAGTTCCGTCTTACTGGACAGCTTCCTTAGTGACAACTGGATATTCCTATATTCAGGTATCATCTAGACAATATAGTTCAGGTACTGGGCCTAGAGATTTCAAATTGCAATACAGTTTGGACGGCTCAATCTGGTCTGATGTACAGAATGGATCCATTGTTGTTGGAAATGCATCATGGACTACGGGCGGAGTGTTAAGCAACGCTACACTTCCTGCAGCAGCAAACAATCAATCCAATGTTCTTCTTAGATGGATCGTAACATCAACGTCTTCAACAAACGGTTCTACAATAGCAACCGGCGGGACGAATAGACTGGATGACGTTGTTATTACAGGTATTCCATTAACAGCTGCGCCGAACGTAAGCGCAGACGATGTAAGTAAAACAATAATCGGCATTAACGGATCCATGGAGTACAATATCAGCAACTCAGGTTGGGTAGCTTACAACTCGGCAACTCCACCTATGCTGGACGGTAATTTCACAGTTCAGGTTCGTGTGAGTGCAGTTGGAGATGTCATGCCAGGACTTAGCAAAACGTTGACCTTTACAGGCAATGCACAAGTGCCGGCAGCTCCTAACGTAACGGCCGACGATGTGAACAACAAAATAATTGGTATTGACGCAACGATGGAATACAGCATTGACGGCGGAGCGTGGACAACATACAACGCGGCTGCGGCTCCGAACTTAAGCGGCAATCATACCGTGCAAGTACGTGTGAAAGCCAACGGAGCAGTACCAGCGGGTCAATCTACGGTTCTTACGTTTACGGATAATACGATTGCTGTAACAGGAGTGACTCTCACGCCAAGTACACTGGCTCTTACTGTTGGGGGCACTCAAACCATTACCGCAACAATTGCACCTGCAAACGCGACGAACCAAGCGGTAACATGGTCGTCGAATAATGCAACTGTGGCGGCTGTAGATAACACGGGTAAAGTGACAGCTGCAGGTGTTGGAACAGCAACGATCACAGTAACGACAGTAGATGGCGGCAAAATAGCAACCATGGTTGTAACCGTAACAGCAGCAGGAGTTAATGTAACAGGAGTGACTCTCACACCAAGTACACTGGCCCTATTTGTTGGAGACACTCAAACGCTAGCTGCAACGGTAGCTCCGATGAATGCGACGAATAAAGCTGTAACATGGAAATCAAATAATCCGAACGTAGTCCTTGTTGATGGCAGTGGTCAAGTAACGGCAGCAGGCGCCGGAACAGCAACCATTACGGTAACGACTGTAGATGGCGGCAAAACAGCAACAAGTGATGTAACAGTGTCTAGCAGATTGGATACCATTAATCCGACACTAACTGGAACCAACCGTGTTCTCGTTGGCGATACATTCGATCTGGCTTATGGCTTATCGAATGTAACAAGCAATGTGTATGCCCAGGATATAACATTCACTTATGATCCGACACAAGTTGAATTCGTATCAGCCAGTGCGATAAATAATGAATTCGAGATTGCAAGTCAACAAGAGAAACCAGGGCAAATTCGTTTCATTGCTACCATCATAGGCGCAGCCAATGTAAGAAATGGCGATTTGATGAAGCTGCGCTGGAAAGTGAAGCCGTCGATCACGCAAGATACGACAGCAATAATCACCCTCTCCAATCTGGTGCTTACTGAAGGAGATTTCGGAGAAACCCAAGTGGCGGGCGTTTCCCACAGCGTACAAATATCGGTCATCGTCGATAAGGCTGCACTAAACGCATTAATCGCAGACGCTCAGACAAAGCTTGCCGGTGCTGAGGAAGGAACCAAAATCGGACAATACCCGGCAGGTACGAAGACAGCCCTGGGTACAGCGATTAACAGCGCTCAAGCTGTTTCAGACAATCCATCCGCTGCGCAGTCTGTGATCGACCAAGCTGTTGCCGCGCTGAATACGGCATTGCTTACATTTACGTCATCGGTCATTATCCCTGAGCCAGGAGATTTGAACGGAGACGGTAAAATCAGCATAGCAGACTTAGGTATCGCAGGAAGGTACTATGGCAAAACATCTGCTGATCCAAACTGGAACACCTACAAAAAAGCAGATATAAACAATGACGGAAAAGTAGATATTCAGGATATTGCAATTATTGCTAGAAAAATTATTTCCGGCAAATAATTACGCTAAGCTAAATTCCGGACTTTGGGGGAGGGCGGATATGCCTTCCTCCAAAGCCTTTAAAGAAAGGAATGCCTTACTATGATGCATATACGTAAACTGCTTTCATGCAGTACAGTAGTAACGCTTCTCGTATTTTTGCTGCTTCCGCAATTTGCTTTCGCGGCTGATGTATCTTTTGCCCTTAACGTCTCAAATGACAAACCTACTGTAGATGATCGAATAACTGTTGAAGTTACGGGCAGCAATCTTCTTGATGTGCATGCTTACGAAGTTTACCTTGACTATGATCCTAGTCTTTTGCAGTTTGTTAGCGGTTCGAGGAAAGATTCTGGCTTGAGCTATTTTACAGATGCAGCTGAAGCGAAAGGTCGAGTTAAACTTGCACATACAGAAGTAAATGAAGATTTTGAAGAAAGTAAAACTTTGGCTTTAGGCACTTTTACCTTTCAAGCTTTGAATAAAGGAACGGCTTCGGTTCAACTAACAAGTGTCGATATTTCCAATAATAAGGATCAGGAGACATCATACACTGTAAACATTAGTAAGTCAGTTGACATCGCTGCTAAGTCAAATTCTGTTCCTCCTCCTCCTAGTGGTGGCGGTGGTCCTATAGGCCCAGTAAACCAAGATGTCGATGGTAAACATGTCGTAACGGCTGAGGAAATGGGCAAGCCGGCAGTAAACGGCAAAGTGATCGTTTCCGTGTCGGCAGACGTGAAGCAGGTTGCGCTGCCTTCTAATAGCGCCCAACTGCTCGGTCAAAATCAGCTTGAAATTCAATCGGATAAATTAACCTTAGATATACCTGTTGCCTTAATTAAGCAGTTAACGGATGGACTATCCGCGGATGCACTGAAAGACAGCACGATCTCATTGAAATTCGAGCCGTTACCGGCTGCTGCCGCGAAGGATGTTATCGCTAAAGGACAAGCTGAATCTCAAGCGGATATTAAGCTTGCCGGCGATGTTTACGACTTTTCGCTATCTCTCACGAAGTCAGATGGTTCAACAATCGCGAGCCTGTCGAAATTCAACGAGCCTATTACGATTCATTTGAAAGTTGACGCTTCGATAAATCCGAAATTAGCCGGAATTTACTACATTGCCGATGACGGCAAGCTCGAATTCATCGGCGGGCAATACAGCAATGGAGAAATGACTGCGCAAATCAGTCACTTCAGCAAGTACGCTGTACTTGAAGTGACGAAAGCATTCACGGATGTTCCGAACGGACATTGGGCTGCTGACGTCATCAAGATACTTGCGGCAAAACAAATTGTAAACGGAACGAGCGCAACGACGTTTGAGCCAGGACGCAGCGTAACGCGTGCTGAGTTTACATCGCTGCTAGTCAGAGCTTTGAAGATTACCGGAACCGGACAGCTTTCATTTACGGATGTACACGCAACCGATTGGTATGCGGAAACAATTGCTAGCGCGGTAAAAGCAGGTGTAGTGAATGGCAAGAGCGAAACTATCTTTGATCCAAACGCGCAAATAACGCGTGAGGAAATGGTTACGATGATGATGCGCGCATACGCCACTGTCCATGGCAGTCAAGCTGCGGGCAATACGGGTACATCGTTCACCGATGAAGAGGAAGTTTCGTCTTGGGCACTTCAGTTTGTGAATCAAGCGGCTGCGCTTCATCTGGTGCAAGGGCGCTCCGTGGGTGTATTCGATCCGAAAGGCATTACAACACGTGCCGAAGCAGCTCAGGTCATTTACAACGTTTTATCGAACTAAAAAGCTCATTCAAGAGTAGAACAGACAGAATGCCATTCGCAAGAATGGCATTCTCATGCTTACAAATCAATTATTTAATGGAGGAATATCATGTTCCGGTCTAAACCTTCACTTCGTCTAGCCTTGTCGTTGCTGCTTGCATTGTTTCTGTTCGCTCTACCCTTCAAGCAAATGGTTGAAGCCCACGCGTATAGCGCTGCTTACACGACACTTACGCTAACGAAAACGGAAACAGAGATGACTTATGCGTTAGATGAGTTATCTGTTATCGAGCTGGTCGGAGGCGACACCAACAATAACCATATGATTGAGCAGGAAGAATTCGATGCGATGAAAGATAAGATCGAAGCGATGGTTAAGAAAAGTGTCACTTTGAAAATTAACGATCAACCGAAAGAATGGACGAAAGTGGAAAGCTTTGTTCTTGATCGCAAAGGTGACGCAACGAAAGTGATACTCAAGGTGTTGTATCCTCCTATGTCCGAAACGGATTCCATTTCATTGACGGACGTGCAGTATGTTAATGATTCAAAAACCAATTACGTCAACTTGCTGGCCATCGTATACGGACCTCAAAAGACTACCGCTGCATTATCCGGTAAAGACCGCAGTTGGCTTATGCAGATGACGGCTGATGAATACTCAACTTTGTATCAAGATCTTGGACAAGCAGGTAATTCTGTAGAGAATCATAATCAGCAGCAAGACAATGCAGCTGCGAATTCGCAAGAAAACTCAGGATGGCTTTCGTTTTTCAAACTTGGGATGAATCATATTTTAACCGGATACGATCATCTGCTTTTCTTATTTTCGCTCCTGATTGCCAGACAAACATTTAAACAATATGCAACGATGATTACGGCTTTTACGGTTGCACACAGCATGACGTTAACTTTAACGGTACTTGGTATCATTAATGTGCCTGCTTATATTGTCGAACCTGCCATTGCGCTTAGCATTTGCTATGTCGCTCTGGATAACATGCTTCGCAAAAATGTCAGCCACCGCTGGGTGTTGACTTTCTTATTTGGTTTGATTCACGGTATGGGCTTCGCCGATATTATGAAGGAAATGGTCATTCCGAAAAATGAATTAGCGGTTGATTTAATCAGCTTTAATCTGGGGATTGAGGCTGTGCAAATTTCGATTGTCGCTATATTATTACCGCTCTTGTATTACTTCCATCGTTGGAAACTATCGAGACGGGCCGTTATCGCGGCATCCGGCGTCGTGCTTGTGTTAGGCGGGATTTGGCTGGTAGAAAGGCTCTTCGCGTAATTATAAACAGGATTCATATTCAGAATAAGAGTAGGGGGAAGTTCCTTGCAGAATACGATAGTGCAGAAAAAAACCATGTGGAACAGCAATATGCTCGCCGGCCTTTGTCTGGCTTTTATTGCGCTATTATACTTCTTCTCTACAACGGCGCCAGGATCTGTTTTAAACAATCCGAAGCTGCAAATTTTCAAAACGATGTTTATCAGCATTATTTTGGAAGCCATGCCGTTTATTTTGATCGGCGTGATCATTTCAGCCGTGCTTCAAGTGTTTGTCTCTGATCAGGCGATCCAAAGAATCATTCCCAAAAATCCGATTTTGGGGATCATTACCGCCAGTATTTTAGGAATTATTTTCCCGATTTGCGAATGCGGAATGGTTCCTGCAATTCGCAAGCTGATTGAAAAAGGGATGCCTTTGTATGTAGCCACAACGTTCATTCTGGTTGGACCGATTTTAAACCCGATTGTTTTCTGGTCGACTTTTGTTGCTTTCCGTTCCCATCCCGAAATTACGTATTCGCGTATGGGATTAGCGTTCGTCGTAGCTTTGATCGTTGGATTGATCGTGTATAAATTCGTGAACCCGGATCAGCTGAAAGTGAAAGAGTCCGCAGAGCCGAAGCCGGTGAAGAAGACGCTAAAAACGTTAAACAATCATGGAGCTGATCATCACCATCATAACCATGATCATGATCATCATGGCCATCACCACCATCAACCGAAAACGAATAAATGGGTTGAAATGATGGGCCACACCGTGCTCGAGTTTTTCGATATGGGCAAATTTTTACTGTTTGGTGCGCTGCTTGTGGGTCTGCTGCAGACGTTTGTGTCCAGAGATAGTCTCGTTGCGCTCGGACATGGGCAGGGAAGCGCCAATTTATTAATGATGGGCCTTGGATTTATTTTATCTCTTTGCTCTACTTCCGATGCTTTTGTCGCACAATCTTTCCTGACGACCTTCTCGAAAGGCTCGCTTGTTGCTTTCATGGTTTTCGGACCGATGCTGAATTTAAAAGGGCTTTTGATGATGTCGGCTGTCTTCAAGAAAAAATTTATTGTTTTGCTTAGCGTACTTGTCATTATTTTTGTATATGGGGGCACACTGCTCCTGGAAGGATTTATTTTAAAATAATGCCTGTCTTCACGATCTTAGCCTGGAGGATGAGCTTCCTATGGTAAAAATAAATGCCGCCGTCATACACAACTTTTTAAGAGCGTTTATATTGCTTGGTTTTGCGGCTTTAATTGTGTATTTAGAGGTATCGGGAGAGATCCTTCTGTATGTAACGCCGAAACTCACGATCTATTTGGATATCGCCGCAGGAGGGCTTCTTATTGTTGGCGGTTTTCAGTTGTACATTTCGATCGTTTCCCTGAAAAGACCAGTCATCGTATGCGATTGCAATCATGACCACGATCACGGACACAGTCACGAACTTCCGACTTCATTGGGCAAAAACATCATTCTGTACAGTTTATTTCTCCTTCCTCTAGTGTTTGGGGCCGTGCTGCCGAATACCGCGCTTGCCGGTTCCTTGGCGCAAAAGAAAGGGATGAATCTGGGGGGCGTTTCACTTAATCAAAGTACCGCTCCGGCCGATTTGGTTGAACTGGATGGCAATGAAGATCCCGCATTGAAAGAAAAATTTAAAACTTCGATCTATAACCGCGACTATGCGAAGCTCGGCATGCTGCTTTATCAGCAGGATCAAATTGAAATGAAAGACCAATGGTACATCGAAAAATTACAGGCGATGAATACGTTTGTAGACAATTTCCAGAGCAAGCCAATAAAAATTACAGGGTTCGTTTACCGTGAAGACGGCATGCCTGATTCGCAGTTCATCATCGGAAGATTAGGCATGACGCATTGTATTGCGGATATTTCGCCGTACGGCATTATCGCGGAATCGGCTCAAGCAGGTCAGTATGCCAATGATTCTTGGATTACAGTGACCGGAACCATTGATCAAACCACGTATCACGGGCAAAAGGTCATGAAAATCATGATCGATAAAATTGATAAAGCGACAGCGCCGAGTGTGCCTTACGTTTATCCGGATTGGGATTTCGCGGCTAAACTGTAAGTTTAATTTTTGGACTGAAGGGGTGATTGGATGCTGTTGAATGTTGGAAGCTTAGTGATTATCGCACTATACACAGGTTATAATATTTTCTATTTATTTCGAATGAGAGATAAGCTGAAGGGGACGATGGGCTCCCTATTCGCCATGCTGATTGCGTTTATCGCAAGCGTAGCTTTTGGTTTGGTAGCGGCGCAAGCTTATCAAGCGAATATTTGGCTTTCTATCGCACTAGCGGCTCTGTTTGCCGTCGTATCGGGCTTTATTTCAGGTAAACCGAAAGGCTTGCAGGCTGCCATCAACGGTGTTTTGATTGCATTTCTAGGCGGCATGGCAGGAGAGCTGTTAGGCGTTATGCTAATGGTTTCGAATAAGGTTATTGTTGCTTCCGATACCGTATTTCTCATCTTTATGTTTCTTACGCAGAAATGGATGGAATGGCAATCAAACCGTGTTGAGCAAAAGGCCAAGCCGGCCAAAGGCGCTAAAAATAAAGCCAAGCCTGCAGCCACATCCTACAAAGGCACCATTGTCCTTGCGGCGATCGTCGTTGTCTTCGGGGGCGGTGTTTTGCTGCAAAAAAATCATATTCAAATTGGGACCATTGGCCAACCTCAAAGCCAGGTTGCTGTTGTCGATGAAAAAAATGATCTTCAGATTGCCAACATTCAGGTTAGCCGTTCGGGCTTAAGTCCGAAAAATACGGAATTCAAGCCGAAGCAAATGATTAAAGCGATTGTCAATGTGAATGCGAACGCGGGAACAGGCTTGAAACTAAAGTCGCCTGTGCTGGGCATTGATGCTAATTTAAATCCAGGCGACAATGTATTCCTGATGAATAATCCGCAGCCCGGTATCTATGAGTACACCGTGGAACCAGGCGGGTTTAAAGGTACTTTCACTGTGAAATAAGTGAAACAGGGACGACGAGTCCCTGTGCCTCGCTGGAGGGGCGCTGCAGGGCGCTATTTTGGTAAGAAGATCTCTTTGCGTGAGGAAGAGGGAACTAGGGGCCGTTATTTCGCCATTTGCTCAAGAGTGTTGGGTTATTTGGGTGAAATAAGACCTTGTAGTTCCCCTAGGACGCCTGCAATCCCGCTTTTCGCTGAAATAGAGCCCTGTAGTTCCCTGTGATGGACGTTGGTCTTTGTCCTCGCTAACGGGGAACGGACAGAGTGGCCTTTATTCGTTGGAAAAGGGCCAATTCGAGCATGTAACGGACAGCAGTGCTGTTGTTTGCACACATGGGGCTGATTTCGCCTCGGAATCGGCAAATAAGGGCTGTGGTGTCTTTTAGCAGAAAGGTCACGACGTTTCTCGCGAAGATAACGGCCGCTGTGTCCGAATCAGGGATGAGGAATGCCGGAATGAGAACCAAATTGGGGTAAGAGATGCGAAGGCAGCAAACGGGATGGAGAAGCGATAGCCTCGGTATTTGAAACGGTCGTAATCCTTTCCCCAATCCCCTCAGCACGCTCCAACGTACGAGTTTAGAAAAGAACCTAGCCACAGGCTAGGTTCTTTTTTTGCATTTGTTCAAATGTAAAGTGATTAATATAACGAAATTTCAGGAAAACGGCCGCTTTATTTCGGTTTATCCAGAATGGTAGCGCTTATAATAATTGTAAGCGATATCTTTTATTAAAATAATGTAATCTTTAGTATTTACATATGTTCATAGGTGTCATATAATGAGTTTGTGAAACAATGTTAATTATTAATTTTTCTTTATTTCAACATTCTAATAAGGAGGAGCTAATAACTAGAAATTGTAAGCGCTGTAATTTATGAAGGTTTCAAAGTTTGCATCACTGATTGAACTGACCAATAGAGAGGGGCTTAACGAAATGAGTATGAAGAAAAAAAGCTGGGTTATGTCTATGGCAAGCGTTGTTATGATTTCATTGTTTGTGACAGCATGTGGAGGCAACACAACTAGCAATACAGCTTCAACTGCGGCACCGGCAGCAGACAAAGCAGCGGCAACACCGGCAGCAGCGGGCAAAAAAAGCAGCACAACCGTCGGGATGGTTACCGATATCGGTGGCGTTAACGACAACTCTTTTAACCAAAGCGCTTGGGAAGGCCTGAAAGCATTCGAAAGCCAATCAGGCGGCAAGGTTGATTACCTGCAAAGCCAAAGCGATGCTGATTATGTAACAAACTTGAATCAATTTGTTAAGAACAAACGCAGCTTGATCTGGGGTATCGGCTTCATGATGGGTGATGCGATGAAGCAAGTCGCAGATGCCAATAAAGATTCGAAATTCGCTATTATTGATGCCGTCGTAGATGCGCCAAACGTTGAATCCGTAACTTTTAAAGAAAATGAAGGATCTTACCTGGTTGGGGTAGTTGCCGGCTTAATGACGAAAACGAACAAAATCGGATTTGTCGGCGGTGCGGAAATTCCGGTTATCAAACGCTTTGAGGTTGGTTTCGTAGCTGGTGTGAAAGCGGTTAATCCGAATGCGAAGGTTGTTATTAACTACACGGGCGCATTCAATGCACCTGACCAAGGTAAAGCGGCTGCTGCAACGATCTACAACGATGGCGCGGACATCATTTTCCATGCTGCCGGATCTACAGGCGACGGCGTGTTTAACGAAGCTATCGAGCGTAAGAAAAAGAACAAAGACATCTGGGTTATCGGCGTAGACAAAGATCAATCCACAACGTTCGGTAATGATGTGACATTGACTTCCATGATGAAACGTGTAAATGAAGCGGTTATTCGAGTATCTACGGATCTGGATAAAAACAATTTCCAAGGCGGTAAAGTTCAAGATCTGGGTCTTGCTGAGAATGCAGTAGGCCTGCCAGAGAAAAATCCGAACATCCCTGCGGATATTTTGAAGAAAGTTCATGAGTATGAAGTGAAAATTGTTAACAAAGAAATTAAAGTCCCTACGGCTCAATAATCAGTTCTTATCTCCTGACAAGGCTAGTTGTATTCCTAAACTAGCCTTGTCACTCACATTAAAGTAAGCAAATGAAATGGGTGATATTCATATGCGGAAAGATCAAACTGTTGTTGAGATGCGCGGTATAACGAAGAGATTTCCCGGCATTGTAGCCAACGACTCTATCAGTTTCCAAGTGAAAAAGGGGGAAATTCATGCACTGCTTGGCGAGAACGGTGCAGGAAAGTCAACCTTGATGAACATTCTTTTCGGGCTCTATGAGCCTGATGAAGGCGAGATCTGGATTAATGAGCAGAAAGTAGATATTAAAGATCCGAAAAAAGCTATTGAACTGGGAATCGGCATGATTCATCAGCATTTCATGCTCGTTGAACCTTATAGCGTCGTTCAGAATATCATTCTAGGCACGGAGCCTACCAAAGGCGTTACGATCGACTACGCCCAAGCTGTTCGCAAAGTCGAGGAATTGTCAGCCAAGTATGGTCTGCAGGTAGAGCCGCATCAACTGATCAAAGATATTTCAGTGGGCATGCAGCAGCGCGTGGAGATATTGAAAACGCTTTACCGCGGGGCTGACATTTTGATTTTCGATGAACCGACAGCAGTATTAACCCCTCAAGAGATTAAAGAGTTGATGCAGATCATGCGCAGCTTGGTGAACGAGGGCAAGACGATCATTCTTATTACACATAAGCTGAAAGAAATTATGGCTGTCTGCAGTGGAGTTACGATTATCCGTCGAGGGAAAGTCATCGACAGTGTGACGGTCAAGGACACATCGCCGGATGAGTTGGCGGCAAAAATGGTAGGACGGAAAGTAAGCTTTTCCGTTGAGAAGCAGGATGCGAATCCAAGCGATTCATTCTTGAAGTTATCGAATGTCGAAGCTTTGGATAACCGGGGAATTCTGGCTTTGAAAAGCTTATCCTTCGAGCTTAAAAAGGGAGAAATTCTGGGCATTGCCGGCGTTGAAGGCAACGGTCAGAGAGAATTGATTGAAGTCATCACCGGATTAAGACGTGTGGAATCCGGAGAAATTCTAATTAAAGACAAGCCGATTCATAACTTAAAGCCGCGCCAAATCTCGGAATCGAAGGTTGGCTACATCCCAGAGGATCGTCACAAAACGGGTCTTGTGCTTGATTTTACGGTAAGTGAAAACATGGTGCTCAAAAACTATTTTTACCCTGAATACAATAAAAACCTGTTTCTTAACTATGACAAAATCAATCATCATGCAGTAGATCTGATCTCCGAGTATGATGTGCGCACACCTAGTGAAACAACGCCAGCAAGAGCGCTTTCAGGAGGTAATCAGCAAAAAGTGATTATAGCTCGGGAAGTCGATAGCGATCCCGATTTATTAATAGCTACGCAACCAACTCGGGGGCTTGATGTGGGAGCTATCGAGTTCATTCATAAAAAGCTGATTGAGCAAAGGGATAAAGGGAAAGCGGTGCTGCTGTACTCGCTGGAGCTGGATGAAATTATGAATTTGTCGGATCGCATCGCTGTCATGTATGAGGGGCGTATTGTTGGTATTGTCGATCCGAAAAAGACTAGCGAGCAGGAGATCGGTTTAATGATGTCAGGCAGCAAGTCGGGACAAGGAGAGGAGAGCGCATGAGCAGGGTCATCAAATGGTTATTTAAAGAATCCTCATTAATTTCTCTTATCTCCATTCTCCTAGGGTTACTTTTCGGAGCCATCATTATGATCGTCGGAAACTACAATCCTATCCAAGCATATGGAGCCTTATTCAATAAGTCATTCGGAGATTTGAACAGTATCGGCGAAGTCATTCGTCAAATCACACCGCTGATTTTTACCGGATTGTCGGTAGCTTTTGCTTTCCGTACAGGCCTTTTCAACATCGGCGCTGAAGGACAATTCATCATGGGCTCGCTTGCTGCAAGTTTTGTCGGCATTCAGCTGCACATGCCTTGGTACTTGCACATTCCTTTGGCGATCATCGCGGGAGGATTGCTCGGAGGCTTATGGGGATCTATCGCCGGTTATCTGAAAGCGGTACGCGGCGTACACGAAGTAATTACAACAATCATGCTGAACTGGATTGCCCTTTATTTATCTAATTTTTTCGTAAAAACGTTCCTGCTAGAAAAAGGGCAAATGAGATCGAAATTTGTCGATAAAAGCGCTTGGCTCTCCTCGCAGGGTTTGTCGGAAATGTTCGGAAATTCAAGAATTCATTATGGCATTGTCATTGCCCTTACATTGGCCGTTTTGTTTTATGTCCTTCTATGGAAGACGAAACAAGGTTTCGAGCTGCGGGCCGTAGGCTTTAATCCCGAAGCATCGCAGTACGCCGGTATCAGCGTCAACAAAAATATCATTAAGGCAATGTTTATCAGCGGTATTTTTGCGGGAATCGGCGGTGTATGTGAAGTATTGGGCGTATTTCATTATCAATCGGTCAACACGGCATTCCCGGGATACGGCATGATGGGGATCGCTGTTGCATTAATCGGCAGAAATACACCGCTAGGCGCTATTCTGGGTGCGATTCTCTTAGGGGTTCTAACCTTCGGAGCATCTGGCATGAAGTTCGGCGCAGGCGTGCCGGAAGAATTGGTGAACATTGTCATCGCGCTTATTATATTCTTCGTTGCAGCAAGCGGCATCGTAAAGTGGTTGTTGAAGTTATTTGCAAAAAGAAATAAGGAAGTGAGTAACCGTGCAAATCCTACAATTAGCAAGTGAATTGACGCACACAACCATCGTCTTCGCGACTGCACTGATCTTTGCTTCTCTCGGAGGCTTGTTTTCCGAAAGAGCGGGCGTCGTGAATATCGCTTTGGAAGGTATGATGACAGTGGGGGCCTTCACTGCAGCTATCATCACTTATTTTGCAGAAACGCAGTGGGGCGGCGGGGCATGGTCGCCATGGATTGGCTTTCTGGCTGCCATTATTGTAGGAATGCTGTTCTCTCTGCCACATGCGGTTGCTTCCGTGACTTTCAAAGCGGAGCAAGTCGTCAGCGGCGTAGCGCTCAACTTCTTGGCTATAGGGCTTTCGATCTACCTGTGCAAAGTATTGCTGAACGGTTCTGCACAAACGCCTACGCTAAAGCATGTTTTCTCGAAGTGGGATATTCCTTGGCTCTCTAAGATTCCATATCTGGGCCATGCGCTCTTTAGTGCTTATCCAACCAGCTACCTGGCTTTTATTCTCATCGCAATTGCGGCCTTCGTTCTTTATAAAACGCCATTCGGTTTGCGGCTTCGCGCCGTAGGCGAGCATCCCAAAGCAGCGGACTCGCTTGCGATCAATGTATCGAGAATGCGTTACATGGCCGTTATGGCGAGCGGAGCGTTAGCCGCGATGGGCGGTGCGGTTGTTACTCTTACAACGACGAGCAACTTCTCGCACAATACGATATCCGGTCAAGGTTATATTGCACTGGCAGCATTGATTTTTGGAAAATGGAGACCGATATCCGGATTGTTCGCCGCCTTGTTCTTCGGGGTTGCTTCCGCACTCAAATCGGTTTTCCAAGTATATGGGATTACAGACTACATTCCTGTCGATTTCATTTATATTTTCCCTTATGCATTAACGATTCTCATCCTTGCAGGATTCGTCGGTCGAGCGGTTGCTCCGGCAGCCCTTGGGAAACCATATGAGAAAGGACAGAGGTGAAAGCTATGTACGATGAGTTAATCGAAGCGGCAAGGGAAGCAAGATTAAAAGCCTATACACCGTACTCGGGTTTTAAAGTGGGAGCGGCGATTAGGACGAAAAGCGGCGCGATCATCTCTGGCTGCAATGTGGAAAATGCATCTTATGGCTTATGCAACTGTGCGGAGAGAACGACACTCTTTAAAGCGTACTCAGAGGGTGTAACGGAATTCGAAGCCATAGCCGTTATTGCAGATTCCGAAGGTCCTGTCTCCCCATGCGGAGCGTGCCGCCAAGTGATGTTGGAGTTGTGCGAAGGTTCGATGCCTGTAGTTCTAACGAATTTAAAAGATGACAGGTATGTAACGACAGTGGATGGACTGCTTCCATTCGGATTCAAAATGCAGCAAGAATAAATCTCATAAGATAGCAGGGGATCATCATGAAAGAAGTTATTCTCGCGTTTGCAGCGGGAGCATTTGTAGGCGTTGTATTCAAGTATATTCGTCTTCCGCTGCCTGCCCCGCCAGTGTTTTCAGCGGTGATGGGTGTAATGGGCGTATATGTCGGAGGCAAGCTGGTAGAATGGCTGCACCGGGTTATTTCGTAAAAAGATTGTCTTTTTTACAGATTCTCCTTATAATTATATTGAAATTATGTTAAATAGTGATGAGCAATATTTCAGTACAATTGTAAGGGCGGAGACCAATGGGTGGAGAAAAACTTGATAAAATCATTGATGCAGCCAGAATGTACTATCAGTTGGACTATAGCCAACAGGACATTGCTAAGCATCTAGGGGTATCTCGCCCCACAGTCTCGAGGTTTTTGCAGCAAGCAAAAGCGGATGGCATTGTCCAAATCAAGATTATGGACCCAACGGAAAACAATGAGAATTTAGCCTCTCAATTAGAAGAACAATTTAAGCTGCAGAAGGTCATTGTTGTTTCGGTTCCTCAGTACGAGGAGTCCATCGTCAAGAAATATTTGGGCGAGGCTGCGGCGGAATTTTTGTATGAAGTTGTCAAAGACGGAGATACCATTGCGACTTCATGGGGAACAACATTATATGAAGTAGCCGTTAGACTGCAGAACAAGCATGTGAAAGATGTGGCTGTTGTTCAGTTGAACGGCGGTGTCAGCTATTCGGAGTATAATACGTACGCTTCGGAAATTATTCATCTTTTCGGCGGGGCGTATAACACAAATCCACATCTCTTGCCGCTGCCGGCTATCGTCGATCATACCGTTGTTAAACAGGCTATAGAGGCTGACCGGCATATTCGTAAAATTCTTGATATGGGCAAGCGGGCCAATATTGCGGTGTACACGGTGGGAGTTCCCTCGGAAGACTCTGTTTTGATGAAAGCTAATTATTTCTCCACTACGGATTTGGAAGTTATTCATGAGAAGGGCGTTGGAGACATATGTTCCAGATTCATTGATCTGGAGGGCGCGATTTGCAGCGAAGAGTTGGACCGCCGCACGATCGGCATCGATTTGGTGGAGTTGAGAAAGAAGGAAAGGTCTGTCCTCGTGGCCGGTGGCGTGAAGAAAGTGGATGCGATTTACGGCGCTATTCGTGGAAAATACACCAATACGCTGATTACCGATCAATTTACGGCCAAGTACTTGCTTGAATATAAGGCCTGATTGGAGAAAGTATCATGACGGAAGAAGAGTTGGCCGAGATGATCGGTCAGATGGTGAAAGATACCTTGGAACAAATGAATTCGCAGCCCTGTATTCCCATCGGTGTATCCAATCGGCATATTCACTTATCGCCGGAAGCCGTTGAGCGGCTTTTCGGTTCGAAAGATGCCTTGACGCAAATGAAAGAATTGTCTCAACCGGGACAGTTCGCCTGCAACGAAACGGTCACATTAATCGGACCGAAAGGTACGATTGACCGCGTTCGCATCCTTGGTCCGGCACGGGGGGAAACCCAGGTCGAGATCTCGCTGTTTGATGGCTTCACCTTGGGAGTCAACCCGCCGATTCGCGATTCGGGGGATATCGAGGGTACGCCTGGCATCGTCATTCAAGGACCGAGAGGACAACTGACGATAAATAAAGGAGTCATTGCCGCCGCTCGTCATATCCATATGCATACTTCCGATGCTGCTCAGTTCGGAGTGAACAATGGAGATCGCGTCAAGATCCAGATTGAGGGTCCGCGCGGTATGACCTTGGACAATGTTCTGATCCGCGTATCCGAGAAATACCGTTTGGAAATGCATATCGATCTTGACGAGGCGAATGCAGGCCATATAAAAAACGGCCAAACCGGTATACTACTCAAGTAAGTTGTGAAGGAGAGAAACCATGAGCTTAGAGGAAACGGTTTCCAGAATCGTTCGCGAAGTCGTGACTGAGCTTCTTCTAAAGAAAGACAAGCCTGCCGCTGCGGCCGTTCGCCATTCCGTTATGATCGTTGTTGCGGACGAACGCCATGCTGCGGAAGTGAAGCAGTTGATCTCTGACATTTCGGCAAGCGCCCGGGTTATCGTAGCTTACTGCGGGGATGCGCCGCTACCCGTATATGAATCGGCACCCGATTCCAGCTATGAGCAAATTGTACTTACCGGAAGCGACAGATCACGTTGGTCCGAAGCTGTTCAGCAAGCGGACATCGTGGTGCTTCCCGTTCTTTCGATCGGTACGCTCGTCAAAATCGCTTCATTAATCGATGATGAACCATCGTCCGGCGTTATTGTGAATGCCCTGGTCAGCGGCAAAGAAGCTGTCGTATCCAGCAGTTATATGCTCCCGGCGGGGGTCGATAAACTGTCGGTTCCTCCAGCTATCCAAGACGCTGTTTCCGGCCATTTGCAGCTCCTTAGCAAGTACGGGGTTCATGTTGTATATATGAAGCATTTGGCTGCCAAAGTGACGAAGCTCAGTCTAACGCCGCGCAGCGCCAAAAGGCCGCTCATTCATGCGAAGCATGTGAGAGACTGGGTCAATGAAGGTGAAACGGAAATCTCCCTTTCCGCTAATGTGCTTATGACGCCGCTCGCGAAAGAAGAGGCGAAATTGCTCGGACTTACATGGCGTCAAAGTCAGGAGGGGAATACATGAACATTTGCCGGGTTATTGGCACCGTAGTTTCTACAACCAAAGATGAAAAACTTGTCGGCAAGAAGCTGCTGATTGTTGAGCCGGTCGATATGGTTACGCAAGCGACGGATGGCAAACCGTTTGTCGCCATCGATACTGTGCATGCGGGCAAAGGCGAAATTGTCATGACGGTAAGCGGAAGTTCGGCCAGACAAACGAAAATTACGCAAGGCGTACCTGTAGATGCAACGATCATCGCCATTGTCGATACCGTTGAGCTGCACGGCGAGATCACATTCAGTAAGAATGAAATGAGGTGAATGAATTGAGTATTTCTGAAGCAGATATCAGGGCGATCATCGCGCAAGTCATTAGTAATCTTCAGAATGAAACGGCCGCGCCGGATCCAGAAGCCGCTTATGCCGCTTACGAGCACGGAGTGTTCGCAACAGTCGATGAAGCGGTTAGCGCTGCAAGCCTTGCTTTTAAGAAATTCGCCATGCTATCCCTTGCTCAAAGGGAAACCATTATCCGCAAGATGCGGGAAACCAGTCTTGCTCATGCAGCCGAATTGGCGGAGATGGCTGTTAAGGAAACCGGTCTTGGAAGAGTGCAGGATAAACTTGCCAAAAACAAGCTTGCCGCCGAAAAAACGCCAGGCATCGAAGATTTATTTACACAATCATTCAGCGGCGACAACGGTTTGACCTTGCTCGAATGCTCGCCATTCGGCGTTATAGGCTCAATTACACCGACAACTAATCCTGCCGCGACGATTATTAACAATAGTATCTCGATGGTAACGGCAGGCAATGCAGTCGTGTACAACCCGCATCCAAGCGCCAAGAAAGTTTCCATCAAGGCCATGCAGCTGTTAAACCAAGCGATTGTTGACGCAGGCGGTCCGGAGAACATGCTCACCAGCGTTCTGCTGCCTACGCTCGATACGAGCGAACAATTGATGAAGCATCCGAACATTCAGGCGCTGGTCGTAACCGGCGGCGGAGCTGTCGTGAAAGCAGCGCTTACTTCAGGCAAGAAGGTCATCGCGGCGGGGCCGGGGAATCCTCCGGTTGTTGTCGATGAGACCGCAGATTTAAGCCAAGCCGGCAGAGATATCGTGCTGGGAGCAAGCTTCGATAATAACGTTCTATGTACAGCGGAGAAGGAAGTTTTCGTCGTTGAATCCGTGGCAAACGGTCTGAAAGCGGAGATGCTCAAGAACGGTGCCTATGAGTTAAAAGGATACCAGTTAACGAAGCTGCTGGACGTTATTTTAACGAAACATCCTGAGAAGGAGAAATATTTCCCCAACAAAGATTATGTAGGGAAAGACGCCAGCCTCATTTTGCAAGCGATTGGCATTCAAGCAGATGCATCTGTCAAACTCATTATCGCTGAGACACCGGAGAATCATCCGCTTGTGTATACTGAAATGCTAATGCCCGTTCTGCCGATTGTACGTGTTCCCAACGTGGATACGGCGATACAACACGCTGTCAAGGCTGAAAAGGGAAATCGTCATACGGCGGTCATGCATTCGCAGAATATCACCAATTTATCGAAAATGGCGAAGGCGCTTCAGGCTACGATTTTTGTCAAAAACGGTCCGTCTTATGCCGGTCTCGGCTTCGGCGGCGAGGGGTTTACGACTTTAACCATCGCTGGTCCTACTGGGGAAGGATTAACCTCCGCACGCACGTTCACTAGAAAACTCAGATCTGTGCTAGTGGCTAAGGAGACATAGAGTATGGCAAGAGCCGCAACATCTCGAAGAACTGTTCCTAGTGCCGTAAGAGCCGTAAGTAATCCAGCACAACCTATAAACCAACAAAACCAACATACAGGAGGAATAACGAATATGAAAGAAGCATTGGGCATGATCGAAACTAAAGGACTTGTAGGTGCAATTGAAGCTGCGGACGCTATGGTGAAAGCTGCAAACGTAACGCTGATCGGTAAAACACTTACAGGCGGAGGTCTAGTTGCTGTAATGGTTCGCGGCGACGTAGGAGCAGTTAAAGCCGCTACAGAAGCAGGTTCCGAAGCAGCACGCAGAGTAGGGGAAGTTGTTTCCGTACACGTAATTCCTAGACCGCACAACGATGTGGAAATCGTTCTTCCGCAATCCAAAACGGAGTAGTCGTAACCCATGGATAGCGCCCTAGAGAAGCATATAAGACAAGTAGTGCAGCAGGTCCTATCCTCCCTTGAGCTGACAGATATCGAGGAGCAGCCGCCCATTGGGCGCAGCAAGCCATTAATCGTTGCCAACTGGAAAATGAACATGACTTTGCAAGAAGCGAGGGAGTTTTTCAGCGGGCTGACCGATGCCCCTTACGAGCATTGTGAAGCTGTCATCTGTCCGCCTGCCCCGCTGCTATATCCGCTTAAGGAGCTCATGCAGCAAGCCGGGATTTCCTTAGGTGCACAAAATCTCCATGAGAAGCCCAAAGGGGCTCACACGGGAGAAGTGCATGGTGAACTGTTGTTCGAATTAGGCTGCAGTCATGTCATCATCGGCCATTCTGAACGCAGGGCAGCGGGAGAAACGGATGAGCAGGTAGCTGCGAAGGTGCAGCAAACCATTGGGAATTTGATGATTCCCATTGTGTGTGTTGGCGAAACGCAGCTACAGCGCGAGCTTGGTTTGACGAAAGAAGTCATTCGCACGCAAGTTGAATCTGCACTCGCCGGAGTGACGGAGGAGCGCAGTCCCTTCATCATTGCTTATGAGCCCGTATGGGCGATTGGGACCGGTAAAACAGCTCAACCTTCGGATGCTCAGGACATTCATCGGGAAATCAGACAGATGCTTGCCGAGAAGAAAGGTATTGGTTTTGCAAACAGGGTTCCGATCTTGTACGGTGGTTCGGTAAGTGCGAGCAACATCAAGGAGCTTTGTGCCAGAGAAGATATTGACGGGGCTCTCGTCGGAGGAGCCAGTCTGCAAGCACACTCTTTTGAAGCCATTCTGAAGGCGCTTAGGTAAGGAGTCGAACATAGATGAAAACAGTCGCTATCGGTTGTGACCATGGTGGTTTGGAATTAAAGGAAGATATCAAAGCGTACCTGACAGAGCTCGGGTACCCGATTATAGATTTTGGCTGCTACGATAAACAGGCGGTTGATTATCCGGACGTTGCCTTTCTCGTAGCGGAAGCTACGGCAACTAACGACAATTACGTCGGTATTATGATTGACGGCGTTGGTATCGGCAGTACGATGACCGCGAACAAAGTGCCTGGTATCCGCTGTGCGCTATGCTGGGATTTATCAACGGTCATTAACAGTCGCGATCATAACAACGCAAACATGCTCGCTATCGGCGGTCAGTTTATCGGTAAAGGACTGGCCAGACAAATGGTTAAAACATGGCTCGATACCCCATTTTCAGGCGGAAGGCATGACAAACGGGTTACCAAAATCATGGAAGTCGAGAGTCGCTTCCTAAAAAGATTCAGGTAGGGGATTATCAATGTTCTTGGGAAAAGTGATCGGCACCGTTGTTTGCACGCAAAAAGATGAGAGTCTGACCGGACTCAAGCTGTTGATCGTCCAGCCAATGAAGGATGAGCATACAAAGACGGGAAAAGCAATGGTTGTTATCGATACCCATGGAGCAGCCGGTTACGGTGATCTGGTTTATTTGGCAAAAAGCAGAGACTCATCCTTACCGCTCGGTTTGGATTTAGTCGCGACAGATGCAGGGATTATGGGGATTGTTGAAAACTATAACGTGATTAAACATGGAGGTGCTCATTCATGAGTAGCGCATTGGGAATGATTGAAACAAAAGGTATCGTAGGTTCTATCGAAGCTTTGGATGCAATGGTTAAGGCGGCAAATGTATCGGTAGTGGGCAAAGTACTAGTTGGCGGCGGCATTGTCACTGTATTGGTAAGAGGAGACGTTGGCGCAGTTAAAGCGGCTACGGATGCAGGCGCAGAAGCGGCTCAACGAGTTGGGGAACTGCTTTCCGTTCATGTGATTCCAAGACCTCATAGCGATGTGGAGAAACTTTTACCGAAATCGGGCGAATAATTCATGAAAATGTGCAAAGTGCTCGGCAACATCGTCGCTACGATCAAAACAAAAAGTCATCACGGATTGAAACTTATGGTTGTCCAATCCGTAGATGAAAGAGGTGAACCTTACTCTGATCCGTTTATCGCTGTGGATTGCGCGCAAGCCGGAGTTGGCGACATCGTTTTGGTCGTAGAGGAGGGCGGTTCCGCGCGCGAAGTCATGAAGCGGCCTGATGGGGCTGTAGATGCGGTTATCGTAGGGATTATCGACGATCTAAATAAATAGAGAAAAATGAAGCGGAGGAGAAAGATTGTGGAAGTGGAGAAGCTTATAGAACAAATTACACAAAAAGTGCTTGCACAAGTTAGCAATCAGCAAATTACAAAGGAAACGGTCAGCGTTAAAGCTGCTGAAGGTACGCGGTCCGGATCTTCTTTTTCACAAAAAGCGCCATTCATTACAGGGCCTGAAATTGCCCGTAAAATTGACCATACTTTGTTGAAGCCAGATGCGACCAAAGATGAAATTATTAAGGTGTGCAGCGAAGCTAAGCAATATAATTTTGCAACCGTATGTATCAATCCTTACTGGGTGCCGCTTGCAGCGAAGGAACTGGCTGGATCTAAAGTCGGTATTACGACAGTTGTTGGTTTCCCATTAGGAGCGACAACGACCTTCTCCAAAATGGCCGAAACCCGCGATGCAATCGCAAACGGGGCAACGGAAATTGACATGGTTATGAACATCGGCGCACTCAAATCAGGCGATCTGAACACGGTGAAGAAGGATATTGAAGGCGTCGTTCTTGCCGCTAACGGACAGGCTGTCGTTAAAGTCATTCTGGAAACCGGCCTGTTGTCGGACGAAGAAAAAGTGAAGGCATGCTCTATTTGCAAAATGGCTGGAGCCGACTTCGTTAAGACTTCGACTGGTTTCGGTCACGGTGGAGCAACGGTGGAAGACATCGCTTTGATGAGAAACACTGTAGGACCTGAGATGGGTGTGAAAGCATCCGGCGGAGTCCGGGACATTGACACGGCTCGCAAAATCATTGCTGCCGGCGCGACCCGCATTGGCGCAAGCTCCAGTGTCGCTTTAGTCACTGGCGGCAAAACCGAAGGTTACTAATTGCAACAAGCACTGATAGCATGGGGATTATCCTTTAAGGATAATCTCTTTTTTTTGCCGGAAAGATCCAATATATTGAAAATGATTCTCAAAATCATTGACAATGTTTTTCATCGACTATACACTAAAAGAAATCATGGTTGGATGATCGATAACTTAACCACTAAAAGATTTCGTTCATTATATAGCGAGGAAGGATTGATGACCGATGCACGCCATCGAGGCTCAGCATTTAACGTTAACTTACGGAGATACCAGCATCTATGAAGATTTGGATATCGCCATTCCGAAAGGGAAGATCACCGTGTTTATCGGCAGCAACGGCTGCGGTAAATCAACGTTGCTTCGTTCGCTGGCCAGACTGCTGAAGCCCACGAATGGCAGCATCTTGCTAGACGGACAAGAAATCGCCAAGCTTCCGACGAAGGAAATTGCGAAGCGGTTGTCCATTCTGCCTCAAGGTCCTGTAGCTCCGGAAGGATTGACTGTGCTCCAGCTTGTCAAACAAGGCAGATATCCGTATCAGAGCTGGCTTCAACAGTGGTCCGCCGAAGATGAGGAGATGGTAACGAAAGCGCTGAAAGCGACGAATATGCAGCAGTATGCGGATCGTTCCGTCGATTCTTTATCGGGTGGACAGAGACAGCGCGCATGGATTGCCATGACGTTGGCACAAGGAACGGATACGATTCTGCTGGACGAACCGACAACCTATCTGGATATGTCCCACCAAATTGAAGTGCTGGATTTATTATTTGAGTTGAATGCCAAGCAGCAGCGAAGTATTGTTATGGTCCTGCATGACATCAACCTTGCTTGTCGTTATGCGCATCACATTGTGGCTATTCATAACAAGAAGATCGCCATCCAAGGGAAGCCGGAAGATATCATCACCGAAGAGACGATTCAAACGGTATTTCAGATGGATTGCCAAATTATTCAAGATCCTCTGTTTGGGACTCCGCTTTGTATCCCTTTCGGCAAAGGCAGGAAGGTTAGTCAACGGAAGCAAGCCTACAGCAGCGTAGAAGCCGCTGCAGTGCTTGTCTAAAATATTACAAGCAGCCAAATCCTCTATGTACGCTGTAAGCGTATGTGGGGGCTTTTTATTTTGTTGATCGAAGGTACAGTTGAATGAGAGAGCCGCATGCATGGGAAAATAAGGACAAGACAAAAGACCTTGTCATTAGTGAAAGCGCCTCATACAATAGAAGTATAAAGCAATAACTTCATAAGATTGGGGAACTTCAGAATGCGCTTTAAAGATGTGTTTTCCATCATCGGACCTTCCATGATAGGTCCGTCCAGCTCGCATACGGCTGGAGCCGTCCGTTTGGGACGTGTTGTCAGACAACTGCTCGGCGAGCAGCCGGCGAAAGCCGAAATTACGTTATACGGTTCATTTGCGGATACATACCGTGGGCATGGCACCGACTTGGCGCTTATTGGCGGCTTGCTCGACTTTGAAACGGATGATCCGCGGATTCCGGATGCAGCCGAAGAGGCCCAAACTCGCGGGGTGGAGATAGCGTTTCTTACGAGTAAAGATAAGGCGGATCATCCGAATACCGTTAAATTCCATCTTACTTCAGGTTCAAAAGAAGTGACAATGACCGGGGCTTCCATCGGTGGTGGCAACGTTGAGATTGTAAATGTGAATCATTTTGATGTAAAATTTACGGCGGTGTATCCTACTCTCATTATTTCTCATCATGACCGTCCGGGGATGATTGCTGACATCACAACCATCCTTGGACGCAATGAAATCAATATCGGCTTTATGGATTTGGACCGGAAAGGCCGGGATCGGGATGCGATGACCGTCATTGAAACGGACGTTCCCATTCCGGATGCGCTTTTGGGTGAGCTTAACGCTTTAAGCATGATATCGGATATTAAAAGAGTGGATCTCACAGAAAGAGGCGAATAGAAATGAGATTCCGGACATTAAAACAACTAACAGAGGTATGCGCCGCAGAGGGAATGACCATTGCTGAAGTCATGCTGGCGGATCAAAGCCAAGAATCGGGCAAATCGCCCGAATACGTGTTTGATAAAATGCGGGCTTACTATCAAATTATGAAAGAAGCCGTGGCGAAAGGACTGACGGAGGACACCACCTCCCGCAGCGGGTTGACAGGGAAGGATGCTCAGCGCGTAGCCAGCTATATGACGACGACAGAAGCTTCCTTGGGGGAGGAAGCTTGTAAAGCGATGGCCTATGCGCTTGCGGTATCCGAAGTGAACGCTTCCATGGGCCGCATTATTGCCACGCCGACTGCGGGTTCCTGCGGCATTATTCCCGGAGTGTTCATCAGCAGTCAGCAGCGGTTCGGCTGGGATGACGATCACATGGTGAGAGGCTTATTAAGCGCCGGTGCCATTGGCTACGTCATCGCCAATAATTCTTTCGTCTCCGGCGCGGAGGGCGGCTGCCAAGCGGAAGTCGGCTCGGCCATCGGGATGGCGGCAGGAGCGCTCGTGGAGCTTCGCGGCGGCACGCCGGAGCAGGCGATGCATGCGGTAGGACTTGCGCTGAAGAACACGCTAGGGCTCATTTGCGACCCGGTCGGCGGGTTGGTCGAAATTCCCTGCATCGTTCGCAATGGCTTCGGAGCGGTGAATGCGATGGCTGCAGCCGATATGGCGCTGGCCGGTGTTCGTTCCGTCATTCCATCCGACGAAGTCGTACAGGTGATGTACGAGGTAGGCACCGCGATGCCCGAAAAACACAGGGAAACCGCCAAAGGCGGGTTAGCCCAGACGCCAACGGGCCGGCAAATTATGAAAGAGCTTAATTTAGGCAAGAAGCGATAGAGATGAAGCCCGCAGGTGTGGTCCTGCGGGTTTTTTGTGTTTTTGTGAGGGGGATGCTTCCGGAGTACTTCCTTCCAGAATACATCCTCCCAGAATACATCTTCCCCCCGCGCCTTCGAACTGAAGTCCCCCACTTCTTCACGTGCCCCAACTCGTCTAAGTTGTATTTTATACAACCATTTAGACGGAATCTCAAGCCTCGGGTCAGCTATATTGTACTTAATACAACCATTTGCACTCTAAAACGACCGATTCAGGACAAACCAGGCTATTTCATTGCATTTTGTACAATGTAGGGAGTTATTGCTGCAAAAATCATCTATAACGTTGTATAAATTACAACATAGGGACATAATGTCACATTCGCATCTGCTCCCACACTCTCATTATAATGCCTAGGCCCCAAACGACCGGCCTTTTCAGAAGTCAAACCGGAACAAAAAATGACCCGCAACGGAGCAGTGGTTTATTAGAAGGAGAATAGGCCGATGAGCCGTTGTACTAACGCGAAAATGTTTCCCTGGGCTGCAATTCGGTATATAGTAAAGGAGTTAAAGTGATGGAGGGGAGCTAATAACAGATGCAAACGTCTATGATCGAGAAAGAAAACGGCATTTTCCCTGCGGTATGCTCACTGGATTGTCCGGATCAATGCGGTCTGCTGCTTCATAAAGAAGCCGGCAAGATCGTTAAAATAGAAGGGGACCCCAACCACCCGGTGACACAAGGGGCGATTTGCAATAAAGTCCGTAACATGACGGCACGTCTTTATGATGATAAAAGGCTGCAGTACCCCATGAAGCGCATAGGCCCGAAAGGAGAGGGCAGCTCGTTTGAACGAATTTCCTGGGAAGAAGCGATTGCAACCATCACAAGCCGTTGGAAAAAGCTGATTGCCGAGGAAGGCGCCGAGTCGATTCTGCCATACAGCTTCTATGGCAATATGGGGCGGATTGGGACGGAAGGGATGGACCGCCGCTTTTTTAACCGGATGGGTGCAAGCCGGCTGCTGTATTCGATTTGCGAGGCGGCAGGAACCGTAGGCTACAAGTATACGATGGGCGGCAGCTTTGGAACCGATCCGGAGGAAACGGTGCATGCGAAGCTCATCATCATGTGGGGCATCAACGCCGTCAGCACGAATATGCACCAGGTGATGCTGGCTGAGAAGGCACGCAAGAACGGGGCGCAAATCGTCGTCATTGACGCCCATAAGAACCAAACCGGCCGATGGGCGGACTGGTTTATTCCGATTATGCCCGGAACGGATGCCGCGTTGGCGCTGGGCATCATGCATATTTTATTCGCCGAAAATTACGTGGACGAAGCTTTCCTGCAGCAATATACGGTTGGTCACGAAGAGCTGAGGGAGCATGTCCGGCAGTATGAACCTTCTGTGGTATCTGCAATAACGGGAGTTCCAGCCGAGGATCTCTACCGTTTAGCTCGACTGTACGGTCAGACTTCGCCTTCGTTCATTCGAATCGGCAACGGGATTCAGCATCACGATAACGGCGGAATGTGCGTGCGGACGATTGCCTGCCTGCCGGCCTTGACGGGGCAGTGGCTGCAGCGCGGAGGCGGCGCCATCAAAGGGAATGGCGCCTATTTGGAGCATAACATCCCAGCCCTGCAGCGCCCTGATCTACGAACGAAGGAAGCGCGGCAGATTAATATGAACTTGCTCGGCAGCGCTTTGCAGGAGCTTGATCCGCCTATTCACTCGCTGTATGTATACAATTCCAACCCGGCGTTAGTCGCTCCGCATGCCAATAAAGTGAGAGAAGGGCTTCAGCGGGAGGATTTGTTCACGGTCGTGCATGATCTGTTTCTGACAGAGACAGCGAAGTATGCGGATATCGTTCTTCCGGCTACGTCTTCTTTTGAAAATACGGACTTCTACCGCTCCTATTGGCATCGGTACGTGCAGATTCAGCTTCCTGTCGTCCGGCCTTACGGCGAAAGCAAAGCGAATGTCGATGTGTTTCGTCTGCTTGCGTCGGGAATGGGCTATGAGGATGAAGCTTTGCAGGATACCGACGAAGATCTGGTGCGCCAAGCCTTGAATCATCCCGGCAATCCGGCGCTAGCGAACATCACTTACGAAAGCTTGCTGGAGAATCAGTTCCTGAAGGCGGAGGTGCAGCCGCTATTTCCGGGGAAATTACGGACGCCGAGCGGCAAAATCGAGCTGTTCTCCCGTGAGATGGAGGAGAAAGGCTATCCGGCTCTGCCGACCTACGTGCCGCTCCAAGAGGAAGGAGACCTGCCTTTCCTCTTCATTCCGGCGCCGAATCATAACTTCCTGAATTCGACGTTTGCTCATAATGAGAAGCATGTCCGCATGGAGAAAATGCCAAAGCTGCACATGAATGAGGCGGATGCAGCCGCATTAGGGATAGCGAACGGCGAAATGGTTCGCGTTTGGAATGAACGCGGCGAGTGTGAATTAACCGCAGCGACGGGTTCGGACGTGCTCCCGGGCGTCGTTGTGAGCCAAGGGCTGTGGGCGGATTTGCCGAAGAACGGCGGGAGCAAAGCTTTGGTCAACGCGCTTACGCCGGATCGTTTAGCGGATATGGGCGGAGGCGCAACCTTCTTTTCCGGCCGTGTGAGGGTCGAAAAGCTGGAGAAACGCGAGGTTTACTCAGCTGATTTGGACTGAGCAAACTGAGCATAACTGAGCTGAACCCATGGGCGCTTCCCCGCATAAAGTAATGCAGGAGGTGATGGCCGATGTCCTTGCAGCATAAAGCATATGCATTGATCGGCAGTCCGGTAGGTGTATCCCTAATGGACGGCACCGGCGCATCGGGAATTCTGTGCAGTATACAAGGCGGGTCGATCTATGTGATCGAATACTTATACCACACTCAATTTGCCACCAAACATTATGCGTTCAGCCAAATACGGGACATTCTCCCGTTTCCACACTGCCCGCAGCCGCAGGCGCTGTACCAAACGAAACCTTTGTATTAAGTCATTGATCAAGGCGATGAAAGCCGATCCCCAGCGGATCGGTTTTTTGCTCTAGCTGACGGACAGAGAGGCCCTTATTCGATGAAAAAGGACCTCTTTGAACATGTAACGGACACCAGCGTTATTACTTGATTGCTTGGGTACTGATTTCACCCGGAACTCGGCAAGTAAAGTCTCTTGTGTCTGTTAGCAGAGAGACAGACGCTTTTCGCGAATATAACGGCCGTGGTGTCCGAAGCATGATGAAATACGAGGACAGCCTCAGGCTGGATTTTTCTTGTTGTTAACCTCGGGGGATGGATGCTGCGAAGCTTGTCTTTTTGCGAGGATACGGGTATGGGTTATGGTTATGCAAAGCTGATGGAACTGCGGGGGGAAAACCATCTCGTGAGAGGGAAAAGGAACTACAGGCCACTATTTCCCCGAAAAAAACCCTTTGAGTAAAAGAGTGGAACCTACGATCCGCTATTCTGTCACTATTGATGAAAAGAGGCTATCCCAAGGCAAATAAGGCTCTGCAGTGCCCCTCCAGCACCAACACCTGCGCTTTTCACCCAAAATAGCGGACTATACTTGGCGCAAGCCGCAAAGGGAGTGCCCCTCCCCCTGATAAGTTTAATCTGGGGCTTTCACAAGATCAGCTTCGCATCCCGTTCACAGTATGATACAATACGGAAAAATGAGGCCAAGTTGGTGAAATCATGACTTTTGATGAGGTAATGGGACATTTGGAGGAGCTGGGGAGCGAGCAAACGAAGAAAACGTTTCTTCGCCATGGCGCACAAGAGCCGTTTTTTGGCGTGAAGGTCGGGGATCTGAAGAAGCTGGTCAAATATGTTAAGAAAGACCGCGGCTTGGCGCTTGCGCTTTATGATTCAGGGAACACGGATGCCATGTACTTGGCGGGTCTTTCGATCAATCCCAAGACGATGACGAAGGAAGAGCTTCAGAACTGGGCGCAGAAGGCTTATTGGTACATGCTGGCCGAGTTTACGGTGGCGGGAGTGGCCGCTGAGAGCGGTTTTGCCCTTGAGATGGCGCGGGTATGGCTGCATTCCCCTGATGAGATGTTGGCAGCTTGCGGATGGAGCACATATGCGAATTTTATCAGCATTACTCCGGACGAGAAGCTCGATCTGCAGGAGATTGCCGGGCTGCTGGAACAAGTTAGAACAACGATTCATGAGGAGCGCAATCGCGTAAAGTATACGATGAACACCTTTGTCCTGACTGTCGGTACGTACTGCCACCCGTTATATGATACGGCCGTGGATGTGGCCAAGGAGATTGGCAAAGTGCATGTCGACGTGGGCCAGACGGCGTGCAAAGTACCGCTTGCCGCGGACTATATTCACAAAGTGGAAGCGATGGGGCGGATAGGGAAAAAGAAGAAGACGTGCATTTGTTAAAGGATGATGAGACTATGACGGGATGCCTTCGAGAGAGGTGGTTCTGTCATAGTTTTTTAGTTTACAAGACATGTCAGATAAATCCATTGGTCAAATAAAGGAATAATTTATTTTTTGCAGAAAAGTTACAGGAAGTTAAATTTTTGAAAGAGAGGGCGATAATAGGAGCTATGCTGTTGGAAAAATTATTTCTTAACCTCCTTATCGTCCTCGCTCCCGTTTTACTGCAAAGTGTATTTGGAGAGCGCTGGCGTTATGCGAAGTCCCCCGTTGCCTTGGGCTTGCTGTATGGTTTGGCTTCAACTCTTTGTTTGTTATTTTCCTATAAAGACTTTAATTTATATTGGGACTTGCGCTATGTTCCTACGGTCATCTCAGCTATTTATGTGGGGCAAACCGCAGTGATCATGAATTTTGTTATGATTTTTTTGACGCGTACGTATCTCGGCGGAGATACGCTTTGGTTCGGATATCTCAATATGACGCTGTCATTTCTAATTCCATTTTTTGCTTCGTTGAAAGTCAAAACGTTGACAGGAAACGCGCGAATAAAAGCAACGGTTGTAGTTTCCTTAGGCCCGCTGTTCGTCATGCTTGCGATATTATTGAGTTACTCGACCTATGCGAACATGCCGCTCCATTTAAAATTAATTCCAGCGGTTCTTGCATTCGGCCTCCTCCTCGTTCTGGGAACTTGGTTTTCTGCCATGCTGCAAGAAATTAATGAAGAACATGCCAAAATGAAAGTGCAAATTCAAAAAGCGGAAAAAATGAAAACGTTAGGAGAACTCGCCGCTTCGATCGCTCATGAAGTTCGCAATCCGCTTACCGTTGTGAAAGGATTTCTTCAACTCATGCGTCCGAGCGAGCAGGGCAAAAATCAACAGTACTTAACGATTGCTATGGAGGAGCTGGAGCGGGCCGAGACGATCATTAGCGATTACTTGAATTTCTCCAAGCCTAAGTTAACGAAGCTGGAATCGTTCTCTTTTTCCGACGTGCTAACGAATATTATGATTCTACTAACACCGATGGCGATGAAAAATGGCGTGGAACTGAATTGCCGTCTCGAAGACAACATTTATATTTATTCCGATAGAGGACAATTGCAGCAAGCGCTGGTGAATGTTATTAAAAATGCGATTGAAGCTACGCAGGCAAATGGCGAAGTCAAGGTGAGCTCGAAGAGGTTGATTGGCGAGGTTATAATTACGATTGGCGATAACGGCAAAGGAATGAGCAAAGAGCAGCTGTCCCGCATCGGCCATCTCTTTTATTCCACGAAGGATGTCGGGACGGGGCTCGGGACAGCTGTAACCATTCGTATTATTGAATCGATGAACGGCAAAATCGTTTACGAAAGCGAGGAGGGTGTCGGAACGACAGTGACCATCACCCTGCCTTTAATGCAAAATTAGCGATTATCGATTTTTTCCGGGTAAAGATCATGGTTGATTAATCGGTGTTCGGCCATCGCTTCGAACTTTGTGCCCGGCTGGCCCCAATTGCAGTAAGGATCGATCGAAATGCCGCCGCGAGGTGTGAATTTACCCCAAACTTCGATATAACGAGGCTCCATAAGCTTGATCAAATCGTTCATAATAATGTTGACGCAGTCTTCATGGAAATCGCCGTGATTGCGGAAGCTGAACAAATACAGTTTAAGGGATTTGCTCTCAACCATTTTGATATTCGGAATATAGGAGATGTAGAGGGTCGCGAAATCCGGTTGTCCGGTTACGGGACACAGGCTTGTGAATTCAGGGAAATTGAATTTCACAAAATAATCCCTGTTCGGATGCTTGTTATCGAACGCCTCCAACACCGAAGGATCATAGTTAAACACGTACTTCGTTCCTTGATTACCGAGTAGAGTGATCTCTTGTAAATCTTCGTTGCTTCTACCTGCCATAGTTGAAAATCCTCATTTCATAGTTTTTTATAGAGGGAGTTTGCGAACCTCTTCCAAAAGCAAATGTACCATATATGCCGCGAAAATGCATCACTGCCGTCATGGAATTTCGTGGAGAAAATTGTCGGCAGATTGTAGATACCATAGAACGAATGGGAATGGTAGAATAGATGAATATTTGTCGAACATGGAATGGAGGTACGTTAGTTTGAAAGCCTATCAGGATTTATTGCAGGATATTGTTACAAATGGGATCAAGAAGGAAGACCGAACGGGAACGGGGACGCTGTCCGTATTCGGCAGGCAAATGCGTTTTGACCTTTCGGAGGGATTTCCGTTAGTGACAACGAAAAGGGTGCCTTTTCGGTTAATCGCCAGCGAAATGCTCTGGTTTATTAAAGGAGGTACGAATATCCGGTATCTGCTTCAGCATAACAACCATATTTGGAACGAATGGGCTTTTAAGAAATGGGTGGAAAGCACAGATTATTCAGGACCGGACATGCGTAATTTTGGTCTGCGCTCCCAGCAGGATGAAGCGTTCAAACTGCAATATGACGAGCAAATGGCTATTTTCGTGGAAAAGGTGCTGAATGACGAGTCGTTTGCAAAGCAGTACGGCGAGCTCGGGGACGTTTATGGAAAGCAGTGGCGGGATTGGACGACGACGCAGGGCGGTACCATCGATCAGCTCAAAGAGGTTATTCATATGATCAAAACGAACCCGGATTCCCGCAGGCTCATCGTCTCCGCCTGGAATCCGGAAGATGTGCCGAGCATGGCGCTTCCGCCTTGCCACACCATGTTTCAATTCTATGTGGCGGAAGGCAAGCTTTCCTGCCAGTTATATCAGCGCAGTGCGGATACGTTCCTTGGCGTGCCTTTTAACATTGCAGGCTACGCGCTGCTCACTCACCTGATCGCACAGGAGTGCGGGTTAGGCGTAGGAGAGTTCGTGCATACGCTGGGAGATGCGCATATTTATACGAATCATATCGACCAGATTCACACGCTGCTAAGCCGTGAACCGAAACCACTGCCAACGCTTAATTTGAATCAGAACGTCGCGTCGCTCTTCGATTTCGACGTAAGCGACATTGAATTGGTCGGATACAATCCCCATCCAACCATTAAAGCGCCGGTAGCTGTATAGTTGAATTGACGAAAGGAAGGCTGCAGTCATGAGTATTTCATTTATTTTCGCCATGGACCGGAACCGGGCCATCGGTGTAAACAATAAGCTGCCGTGGCACTTGCCTGGCGACCTGAAGTTTTTCAAATCCGTGACGATGGGGCACTCGATTCTGATGGGACGCAAGACGTACGAATCCATCGGGAAGCCGCTGCCGGGCAGACGCAACGTCGTTCTTACCCAAAATCCCGCATTTCAAGCGGAGGGCTGCGAAGTCATTCACTCGGTTCACGAAGCTGCCGAAGCGTTCCGGGATCAGGAGCTTTTCGTCATCGGCGGGGCGGAAATATTCCGGCTGTTCGCAGACGAGGTCGACCGGATGTACATTACGTTCATCGAGCATGAGTTTGAAGCGGACACGTTCATGACGGAGCTGGACTTGTCGGATTGGAACTTGATCTCCAGCGAGCAAGGAGAGCGGAACGAGAAAAATCCGTACGAGTATTACTTCCGGATTTACCAAAGAAAATAACAAAGGCCCTGAGCTCAACGTCATGCATGACGGAGAACTCAAGGCCTTTTCTTTTCGCTGCGTTAGCTGCGTTTTCTGGTTAGCGAGACGAGCAGTGATAATGCTCCAAGCACAACGGCCGCAATGGAGAGATAAAGCGGCGTTTTGGATTCTGAACTGCCGGCGGCAGGTTGAGCGGCTGTGACATTGCCGTGGCTGTCCGTGACAGCGCCGGATTTGGCTTTCACCGTCGTTACGGAAGCAGGCTTGTCTGAGCCTTCTGCGCCGACCCATTCCACGACGCTGCCGTCTTTGTAGGTTTGGTAAGCTTTCCAAACGATTTGGGTCGCTGCATCCGCTACTTTGCCCTGCATGTTGAATTCGCCGAATTCGGTGCTGCCAAGTCCGTCCCCACTGGCTGTCCAGGTTACCCCTGTAATTTTACCTGCGGAATCTTTGGCAAGCTCGTATGTCCAGCCTGCTTTGGGTTCAAAGCGGGAAACGGCAACGGAGTCCAGCGGGAATTTGACTTCCACTTTTACCGTAGGAATATCTTTCTCTGATGGAACACGTACGGTGAACTTCTCGTAGCTGCCCTGTGTAGCCTCTTTCGGATAAACCGTTACGTGAGCGCTGGCAACTCCCGCGAGCAGCATTGAACCGATTAGCAGAATACCTGCATTTAACATGAATTTCTTAAACATCTTTCTTTCCCCTTTCAAATCAACTCTTCTCATCTTGTCCATGTTACCTGTTTGATAAGCTTATGAGTATGACTCTAGTGGGCTATTTTTTCGACTAGTTTTGTCCTTTTCGTGTCAGTCCGTGTTTGATGGCGAATCCGGTTAGCTGGACACGGTTCTCAAGTCCGAGCTTGACCAATATATTTTTCATATGATTTTTAACGGTATGTTCGGATATCAACAGCTTCTCGGCAATCTGCCGATTGTTGTCTCCCTGGGCTACGTAGGCGGTAATCTCCTGCTCGCGCGAGGTTAACATGCTTGGTGTCGGACCTTCCGCATAGGCGCCTACAGGTGCGCGGAACCTTTGAAAAAGCTTGTCCGCCATCCCCCGGGCGACCTCGGAGTTGTCGTCGAGCAGGGCGCGCAGATAAGTGAGCCATTCATCGGGATCCATATTTTTGAGCAAATAGCCTTGGGCTCCGAATTGCAGCGCGGTGAAAAGGTCGGCAACATCGTCGGAAACGGTAAGCATAACGATTCGTATCGTCCCATAGGCTTGTTTGATACGGCGCGTTGCCTCGAGTCCATCCATCGGCGACATGTGAATATCCATTAGCACCACATCCGGAGCGACTTCGCCGCACAGGAGAATGGCTTCCTCACCGCTGCTGGCTTCGCCTACAATTTCGAAGTCGACGACAGGCTCCAGCATGCTGCGAATCGCTTTTCTTGCCAAGGGATGGTCATCGACAATAAGAACGCGGTACGGTTGAATGTTTGTCATGCCCGGTTCCTCCTATCTGCGGCTCGCACCGTAAGCTCAGTGCCGGTTCCGGCTGCATCGGCTTCGTTTTCTGCTCCATCCGTGCCGGAGCCCTTTGCATGAAGCTCGAGAACTGCGCCTAACTCAGCGGCCCGTTTATGCATCAGCTCGATGCCGTACTTCTTGCCTTTGGCTTCGGCGTGCTGGAGTCCCCGGCCGTTGTCGGTAATTTTCAGCGTCCAGACATGAGGCTGGGCTTCCAGGACGATCTCCGCCTCCGTCGCCATGGAATGCTTGCGGATGTTCGTAAAAGCCTCTTGAATGATGCCGAAAAGCTGAACTTCCTCGGAAGGAGAGAAGCTGGTCTCATCAATCGTCAGCTTCTCCTGCAGCTCAATACCGGTCACCAACCGCCATTCCCGCAGAAATTTATGGATGCGCTGATCGAGGCCGGTTCCTTCCTCCGGGGGCGTACGGAGATTGAATATGGCCTGCCGGAGCGAGTTGTCGATTTCAGAAACGGCGGCTTTGGCTTCCTCCAAATCGCCCTGCTTCAGCTTGACGTTGAGAAAAAAAAGCGTCTGAGCCAAGTCGTCATGCAGCTCTCTGGCAAGGCGTTCCCGCTCTTCATAGACAGCTCTGCGGGCTTCTCCGATTGTGAGCTGCTCATTGCTGCGTTCAATGTTCTGGAACATCCACGAAGCAAATAAATAGGAAAGCAGCAGCGTAATGACGGTAATGGCGAAGTTGCCTGCTTCCATCGTTAAATAATTTAGCAGAAATTCATGGCGGATATATTCAAAGCCGCCAATGATAATCACAGGTACGAAAATAGTAAAAAGCTTATAAATACGCAGAGACATGAGATAAGTACACTCCTTACGAAGACTTAAAGTTTGGAACGGATACTATTATAACAAATAAATGTTGGATACCTTCACAAAAAATAAAGCAAAAGGCTTCTCAAGCTATGCACACGTGTGCTACATTATTAATGAATCGTAGCACGTAGAGAGGTGTGTGTTTACCGCATGTGGAAATCATTGTTGCAGCAGCGAAAAAGCTGGGGAGGATACGTCGGCTTTATCCTGCTTCTCCACGTATTGGGATTAATTGGACTTTATACGGTAGCCAAATCGTCTCCTGCCTTTTGGGGCATCGGGCTGCTTGCTTATACGCTAGGCATGCGGCATGCCTTCGACGTTGACCATATTGCGGCCATTGACAATACGGTCCGCAAGCTTGTTCAGCAGAAGCGCAATCCTTTGGGCGTCGGCTTTTATTTCTCGCTGGGACACTCCTCCGTCGTTTTCCTGATGGCGGTTGTCACTGCTTTTTCCGTGCAATGGGCGGAGCGGGAACTTCCTTGGATGCAGCGTTTCGGAGGCGTGATCGGCGCTTCGGTATCCGGGCTTTTTCTTGTGATCATCGGAATCATTAACCTGCTCATTCTCATAAGCTTGTATAAAATGTTCGTGAAATTCCGCGGCGGCAAGCACGATGACAATGAGTTTGAGGAGCTTTTGGAATCCCGCGGATTTATCACCCGCATGATCAAGCCGCTTTTCTCTTTTATCAGCAAAAGCTGGCATGTGTATCCGTTAGGTTTTCTCTTCGGCTTGGGCTTTGATACCGCTAGCGAAATTGCGCTGTTAGCGATTTCCGCCCATGCGGCAAAGGACGCGATTCCGTTCATCGGCGTCATTTCACTGCCGCTGCTATTTGCAGCGGGGATGAGCCTGTTCGACACAGCAGACGGGATGTTCATGACCAAAGCGTACAAGTGGGCTTTCCATACGCCGGTCCGGAAGCTGTATTACAATTTGACTGTTACTGCCCTAGCGGTTATTGCCGCTTTAATTATCGGCGTCATTGAGCTTGGTCAAGTGCTCTCGGAAGAGTTCGGCATGGAAGGACCCTTCTGGACTTGGTTGCAGGACATCGATTTCGGCACCTTAGGCTTCATCCTCGTTGCCCTGTTCGTCGTCGCGTGGATCGTCTCCGTTGCGGTCTGGAAAGGGATGAAAATTGAGGAGCGCTGGTCTGCAAAAGTTTAAGTCATAAGGATGGACGTGTGGCCTTAGAACTAGTTTCTGGGCCACCTTTTGTTTTGGCGAACAATGGAATATGAATTTTTTATTAAGGTTAAGCTAGAAAGAAGGATTTTGCCGAATTTCGTTGAATTTAGTTGGTCTGATCTTTGATACCATTTATAGAAAGTAGGACTTATATGATTGAGTTTAAACATATTTCCAAGGTATATCCCAATGGAACTGTGGGTCTTAACGACATTAATTTGACAATTAAACCGGGGGAGTTCATTGTAATCGTTGGTCTCTCAGGCGCTGGTAAGTCGACTTTGCTGCGTTCCATCAACCGCTTGCATGAGACGACTGACGGAGAAATTTTGATAGATGGCAAATCCATCACGAAGGCGAACGGTGCCGAATTGCGTCGCATGCGCAGAGATATCGGCATGATTTTTCAAACGTTTAATTTGGTTAAGCGTTCTACCGTGCTGCGCAACGTGCTATCAGGCCGTGTAGGCTATCATTCCACCCTGCGTACCGTCCTCGGCTTGTTTCCAAAACATGATATCGAGCTTTCCCTGAAAGCACTGGAAAGAGTGAATATTCGGGAGAAAGCTTATTCACGCGCTGACGAATTGTCCGGTGGTCAACAGCAACGTGTTTCCATCGCGAGAGCGCTGGCCCAAGAAGCCAAAATTATTTTGGCGGATGAACCGGTAGCCTCCCTGGATCCGTTAACAACGAGACAGGTTATGGATGATTTGAAACGCATTAATACAGAATTAGGCATCACAACGGTTGTTAACCTTCACTTTATTGATTTGGCGCGCGAGTATGCAACCCGTATCATTGGACTTCGCGCCGGTAAAGTCGTCTATGACGGGCCGGTTGCTGAGGCAACGGATGAAGTGTTTTCCCAAATTTATGGCCGTGCCATTAAGAAAGATGAGCTGTTGGGGGTGCAGGAGGGATGAGTGTGACGACCGTCAAAAGACCTCCTCGTACGAAGCTTTATCTCACTGCTCTGATCATGGTGCTGTTCCTGGTCGGAAGTATTTATCAGACAGACGCGACGCTCACAAGGCTGGCTACAGGCACGCCGGAAATTTTCAAATTCATCGGGGAAATGTTTCCGCCGGATTGGGCGTTCTTCGCTGACATTTGGAAGCCGATGGCGCAAACTCTCCAAATGTCCATTATTGGTACAACCGTTGGAGCGCTGTTCGCTTATCCTTTTGCGCTGCTGGCAGCCCGTAACGTAACGACGTCGCCATGGCTATTCTATCCGGCGAGGCTAATCATGAATCTGCTCCGCACGATTCCGGATTTGCTGTACGCTGCGCTTTTTGCAGTGCTGGTGGGCTTTGGGCCGACAGCGGGTACGCTTGCTCTGATTTTTTTCACGTTCGGTATTTTGTCCAAGCTATCCTATGAATCGACGGAAGCGATCGACCCGGGTCCGCTGGAAGCGATGACAGCCGTTGGCGCCAACAAGCTGAAACTGATTCGTTTCGGTGTTCTCCCGCAGGTCGCGCCTACCTATTTGGCTCATTTCCTGTACACGTTTGAAGTGAGCATCCGCGCGTCCGCCATCCTCGGTTTGGTTGGAGCCGGCGGTATCGGCTTGCTACTCAAAAACACGCTGGATCTGTTCCGCTACGATCAGTCCTGCGCGATTGTTATCTACACCTTGCTGGTTGTTGTCATCATCGATCTGGTAAGTACACGGTTCCGTTCCTACCTGCTCAAAGGCAGCTCAAAGCCGATGTCGGAGGCGCGCTCACGTACTTACAAAATCGTAGGCTGGGTTGCGGTAATCGCTTTGTTCATCTGGTCGTTGACAGGTTTGGAGCTGACGGGCTTCCAGCCAACGACTTGGATTTTGACAAAAGCCATGATTTCGGGCTTGTTCCACCCGGATTGGGCGTATGTTTACATTCCGGAAGGCGAAGATTTGCTTCGCTCCCTGCTTGAAACGTTGTCGATTTCCTATTTAGGCAACTTCGTTTCGGCCGTCGTATGTTTGCCGTTTGCCTTCTGGGCTGCAGCGAATATGAGCCGGTACCGTGCCGTTTCGGGTACGGGGAAATTCTTTTTGAGCGTTGTTCGAACGATACCCGAAATTATTATGGCTTTAATCTTTATCAAAGCCGTAGGACCTAATGCTTATGCCGGGGTAATGGCACTCGGCTTGCACTCCGTAGGGATGCTCGGAAAGCTGTATGCGGAAGCTATCGAAAATATGGATATGGGACCTACGGAAGCGATGAATGCCGTCGGTGCGAACATTTGGCAGCGGATGGCCTATGCCGTGGTGCCGCAAGTTATTCCTGATTTCATTTCGTACACCTTATATCGATTTGAAATTAATGTTCGTTCCGCTACCCTGCTCGGTATCATTGGTGCCGGAGGGATTGGTACGCCGCTGATTTTCGCGCTCAATGCAAGGCAGTGGCCGCGTGTGGGCATAATCCTTATCGGGATTATCATTACCGTCTCTATCATTGATTACATCTCAGGGTCGCTTCGCAAACGTATCGTATAAAGCAACAGACGCCGCATCTGCGGCGTCTGTTTTGTTATGTAGGCTTATCTATTTCACCTGGCCGGAAAGCCTCTCATGCACCACCAAACGAAGCGATCCGCGGCTAATGGGTGCTAATCCCGATGAACTGCTAGGCGGCTCCAATACTTCAATCTGTTCGATCAGTTCAATTGGAATCAAAATGTTGCGTATTTTCACAAGTCGAAAAGCTGAATAGTAATTCGTAATAACTCCTTTAATCTCATCTTTGCCGCACCGGATGGAGACTTCATTTTTACAGCTGATTAGCTTTTCGAACATCCAATTTTCACCCCACTATGATATAGGACAAGTCCAGGTAAACATTTGTCATGCAAAAGTAAAAAAAAAATTTGCACGGACGTGCCACACTCATAGTATGCAAGAGTAAAACGGCGTAGAATTGAAAAAACCTCCACATGATCCCGGAAGAGTCCATGTAGAGGTTTTTGTTAGATAAAAGGAGTGGTGGCTTATTTTAAGCCCATTTCTTTGTTAGCGTCGCGAACGATATTGAAATCAGCATCATTGGCAACAACATAACCTTTATGTGTGTAAACTTCAAAAATGACTTTTTGACCTTCTGGGTCATTGCCAATCGCAATGAAAGCGTCTTGGATTTTCTTTTTCCAAGCTGCATCCATATCGGAGCGGACAGCGATTGTATCGTTAGGGATTTTATCGGAGAAAGCTAGAACTTTGGTTTGTTTAAAGATGTCCGGGTAATCTTTGGTCATGTTCGTACGAATATCTTGGAACACGCCAACAGCGTCAACTTGACCGTTCAGAAGCGCGATAACCGCTTTGTCATGCCCTTGGAATTGTACGCCTGTTACGTCTTTCACCGGATCAACGCCAGCTTTTTTCAATAAGAGACCTGGGTACACATAACCAGCTGCGGATGTAACACCTTGCCAGCCCATTTTTTTGCCTTTCAAATCAGCAACGGATTTGATTGGGGAATCTGCTTTAACAAGGATTTCGGATTTATAGAAATTTACGAGATCTTTCGTTGGTTGGCCAGTTGCATCGTCAACACCAAGACGTGTTGCTTGAGCAACCAGGTCAGCGGCTTTGCGGTTGTCATGGGCAACAACGTAGTTGCTCGGAGGCAGGAAGCCTACGTCAACTTGTTTGGAAGCCATGGCTTCGATAACAACGTTATAGTCAGTTGAAACGGAAACTTTAACCGGGATACCCAGCTTGTCCCCGAGAAGTTTTTCAAGTGGTTTTGCTTTCGCTTCAAGCGTCTCAGCATTTTGGGAAGGAACGAACTGGACTTTAAGCTCTTTCGGAATAAAACCTGCCGCTGCTGCTGGAGTAGCAGTCGCCGCTGCACCAGCGGAAGCAGATGGAGCCGGAGTTTCTTTTTTGGCGCAGCCTGCAAGCATGCTTGCCGCCACAACCATGGACAACGAGATAACTGTTAATTTTTTCATTTCTTTTTGACCTCCGTTTAATTTAATTTGCTATTTATCTAAGATGTAATATAACATTATCATAAAAGATATGGAAGATAGTGTGAAGTATTTGTTAAACTGACAATTGGTATGTATGGCTTTACAAAATAAAATGTTGCGGAGTGGGGAACTTGGCTCAACCTGATAAGGTTCAGAAAAGTACAGTAGTCATACTGGAAACAAGCGATTTGCATGGCAATATGCTGCCTTTGCATTATGCGAATAATAAGCCAAACGATGTGGGTTTAGCTAAAATAGCGGCTTTGGTTGCCGAAGAGCGGAAGAAGGAAGCTAATGTCATTGTGATCGACAACGGCGATCTCATTCAGGGTACTCCGCTTGCCTACCATCATGCTAGATTGGACAACGAGCCGGTGGATCCTATGGTGCTTGGACTCAACTATATCGGCTACGATGCGGCGGTTATCGGGAATCATGAATTCAATTATGGGCTTGACGTACTTGGTAAAGCGGTCAAAGAATCCGAGTTTCCTTGGTTGTGCGCCAGCATTCTCAATGAGGAGACCGGAGAACCGTTCTTAGGGAAGCCTTACATCGTTAAAGAGCTCCCTGAGGGCGCACGCATCGGCATTCTGGGTTTGACGACGCCTTATATTCCAAATTGGGAGAGTCCCGCTCACATTGCAGGCTTGACGTTCATGGATGCCGTGGAAGCAGCCCGGAAATGGGTGAAAGTGCTCAAGGAAGAGGAGCAGCTGGATGTCGTTGTGCTCTCTTATCATGGCGGTTTCGAAAGACATCTGGAGACAGGCGAACCGACAGAACCATTGACGGGGGAAAATCAAGGCTATCAGCTTTGTATGGAAATCGAAGGGCTGGATGTGCTGCTTACAGGGCATCAGCATCGGAGCATTGCAGGCCAAGCCATCAACGGGGTTACCGTTGTTCAGCCTGGAACGGCAGGAGTTGCCCTTGGGAAAGTGAAGCTGGAGCTGTCCATGTCGGATGGCAAATGGCGTATAGACGCTAAGACATCGGAACTGCTCTCAGTTTCCGGAGTTGAAGCGGACAAGAAGCTCGTAGAGCTAGTAAGTGCATACGAAGCTAAAACACAAGAGTGGCTGGATCAGCCTATCGGCAAGCTCACCGGCGATATGCTGGTGAAAGACCCTATGCAAACTCGTCTAAAAGACAGTGCGCTCATTGAGTTCATCAACCGCGTGCAAATGGATCTGTCCGGAGCGTCCATCTCGAATACGGCGCTGTTCGATAACGTCTCGCCGGGCTTTCCTTCGGATATTACGATGCGGGATATCGTATCCAACTATATTTATCCGAATACACTCAAAGTGATTCGCATCTCCGGACAAGACATCAAGGATGCGTTGGAGCAGTCCGCGGAATATTTCGAGCTTACGCCTGACGGCGAAGTTCAGGTCAGCAGCAAGTTTAGTGAGCCGAAGCCGCAGCATTACAACTATGATATGTGGGAAGGCATAACCTATAAACTGAACATCTCCCGCCCGATCGGCGAGCGCGTCGTTCAACTCGACTACGAAGGGAAGCCGCTGGACCTTAACGCGTCCTACGACGTAGTCATGAACAATTACCGGGCGGCGGGCGGCGGCAATTACGCCATGTTCCAGGACAAGCCGGTGATCAAGGATATTCCGACAGACGTAGCGGAGCTGCTTGCCGGGTACATTATGGAGCGGGGCACGATTGAAGCTGCCGTGAATGGGAATTGGGAAGTTATTTGGGACAGATAGTAAGCTGAGATGATGAATGAGAGAATGAATGAAAGTATGAAAGTATGAATGAATGAAAGTATGAATGAATGAGGATGTCTATAGGCTGTGGATATAGCCAATTATCAGGCAAAGGAATTAAGCGGATTGCATGATTGGATCTGCTTAACTCCTTTGTTTTTTTGCGTCTATGGAGGCTTTCTTTATTAGCAAAAAACTTCAAACTTCCTCCGCAACTGGCACTAAGTAATCTAAGTAAAGGGAGAAACTCCCACTATTTTGACTGAAGAAGCTTGTCAGATCCATTTAGCCGGATAACCTTCCACTAATTGCGCCGATTTCGTGAGAACAGACTATGCCGGGTCAAATTAACGGGATTTTTTCCCTCTATGCTTCCTGCGAGGTCCTCTTTCGAGTAATTTAGAGGGAGTCTTTCCGGTTACTTACCTTCTCCTTCTTCAGTAAAGTTTGGATTTGGAAACTGTAAAATTATCTCTATGCGGCCGGGTGTGGATTCGATATGATAAGCGTAGTAGGAAATTGAAGAAGGGGGTTTCTTGAATTGAGCACTGCAACAACGATTGAGTTATGGCCCGGAGCATCCCGGGAGAGCATTGGCGAGGTAAACCAAGGATGTCCGAGCTTGACTTTGTATCCTGCAGCAGGCGAAGGTTTGCGCGCTGCCGTTATCGTATGTCCGGGAGGCGGTTACGCCATGCGTGCGGCCCACGAAGGGGAGCCTGTTGCCAAATGGCTCAATGGATTGGGGATATCCGCCTACGTTTTAAACTACCGGGTAGCTCCATACGAGCATCCGGTTCCGCTTCATGATGCCCAAAGGGCGATTCGAACCGTGAGACATCACGCAGCGGAATGGGGCATTGATCCGAAGCGAGTAGGCATCCTTGGTTTTTCTGCCGGTGGACATCTGGCTTCCTCGGCCGGGACTCTTTACGACGCTGGGAATCAAGAAGCGGCCGATCCGATCGAGAGACAAAGCAGCCGTCCGGATGCATTAATCCTTTGCTATCCGGTCATCTCCTTCTACGAGTATGGACATGTGGGCTCCAAACGCAATTTATTAGGCGAGACACCGGATGAGGGGCTGGTTATCCTGCTGTCTACCGAGAAACAAGTCACAGACGACACGCCGCCGACTTTCCTATGGCATACAGCAGACGATGCTGCCGTTCCCGTAGAGAACAGCCTGCTGTTCGCCGCAGCGCTAAGCCGTCATAAAGTGCCGTATGATTTGCACATTTTTGAGAGTGGAAAACATGGAATCGGCATGGCCGTTGACCATGGAGAAGCTTATTTGTGGCCGGAGCTTTGCGCAAATTGGCTGAAAAAGCAGCAATTCGCATGACGAAGCTGCAGTATGACTGCCATCACCTCGGAGATTCGGCGATCGTGCTTACGCTTGGCGGGAGCATAGAGCCGTCCACACTGGAGCTGGTAAAGCAAGTAACAGCCTATCTGGAGAAACATCCTTTCGAAGGTTTCACGGAAGTAGTGGCTGCCTATACAACTATAACGATTTATTATGACGCCGTAGCGGTATACCGGCAATTTACGGAAGCGGAAGTTTTCCGCAAACAGGAGTATCTCGCCGGAGCGAATTATTTGCTGCCTTATGATAAAGTTCTGCAACATATTCAACGGCTTTTAGAAAGCTTCGAACCCGAAAGTCCCCTCCAACCCGGCCAGCCTGAGGCCCCGATAGAAATTCCCGTTTGTTACGGCGGAGATTTTGGCCCGGATTTGGCGGATGTAGCGGCTCATCACGGTGTGACCTCAGAAGAGGTTGTAGCGCTGCATACAGCGAAAATTTACCCGGTCTATATGATTGGCTTTGCGCCGGGTTTTCCGTACTTGGGGGGAATGGACGAAGGGCTTGTTACACCGAGAAAACCGGTGCCCAGGCCCCGCATTCCTGCCGGATCCGTAGGGATCGGCGGCGCGCAAACCGGCATTTACCCGCTTGAAACGCCGGGCGGATGGCATTTGATCGGACGCACGCCGATCGCTTTGTTTCAGCCGGATTCCGAGTCCCCGTCTTTGCTGCGAGCGGGAGATCGGGTGAAGTTTGTTTCGATCACGCCGGAGCAGTTCCATTTTATCGCCGAAAGGAACCAAGGACATGGGCTTTAAGGTCATCAAACCGGGATTATTATCGACCATGCAGGATGAAGGGCGCTACGGATACCGCAAATATGGCGTGATTGCATCAGGTCCCATGGACTTGTTCGCCCATCGAACCGCCAATATTCTTGCAGGAAATACAGCGGACGCCGCTGTTTTAGAAATAACGCTGCAAGGCCCCAGCATGGTTGCGCAGACGGATATGCTTTTGGCCCTCTGCGGAGCTGAGATGGAAGCCTATGTGGAGGACAGGAGGGTGCCCCTATGGCGGCCTTTTCTCATTCGCAAAGGCGAACAGCTGAACATCGGATACGCGGCAAAGGGCTGCCGAGCCTATTTAGCGGTACACGGGGGTTTTGCGGTAAATGTCAGCATGGGCAGCAAAAGCACTTATTTAAGAGCGGGGATAGGCGGTCACGAAGGCAGAGCGCTTGCGGCCGGTGATGAGCTGAATGTAGGCAGGGCGAGTAAGATCGCACTGAACATTGGCAGCCTGTCTGTTTCAGGCGCTGTGAGTGCTTTTATTCGTCCACATTACGAAGACAATCCGGTTGTAAGCGTCGTATGGGGCAAGGAGGCCGCGCTTTTTACGGAATCCGCAAAGCGCAAGTTTTTGAGCCAAAGCTTTATGGTCACTCCACAATCGGACCGGATGGGATATCGTTTAGAGGGAGAGCCCCTGACGTCGAAAGACGGCATTGCCTATGAGATGATCTCGGAAGGAGTCGTGCAAGGGACGATTCAGATGCCTCCGGGCGGTCAGCCCATTCTTTTGCTCTCCGACTGCCAAACAACAGGAGGCTATCCGCGCATTGCACACGTGATCTCGGCGCATCTGCCGCTTGTCGCGCAAGTAAAACCAGGGGGCAGGCTTCGTTTCCGTGAAGCCAGCCTTCGCGAGGCGCAGGAGCAGCTTCTGCTGCAAGCGATGGATATGCAGCTGTTGGAAGCGGGCGTACTGGCGTGGTTTAAGGATCATAGTTGATCGTCAAGCTAATTGCTGGACATAAAACCAACTGCGAAACATTAAAACAATTGCTAGACATAAAAGCAACTGCTAAACATAAAACCAACTGTCAAACATAAGACCAACTGCAAAACATAAAACCATTGCTAGACATAAAACCAACTGCAAAACATAAGGACATAAATCATATACCGCGTAGTCATGGAAGGGGATGCGAGCGTGAGCTTGCTGCGAATAGATTTGAATTGCGATATGGGCGAAGGCTTCGGCGCCTACCGCCTGGGAAGCGACGCGGAGCTGCTGGACTTCGTCAGCTCCGCCAACATCGCCTGCGGATTCCACGCAGGCGATCCTGCCACCATGCGCAGCACCGTGCAGCTGTGCTTGCGCAAGGGCGTTGCGATCGGGGCCCATCCGGGCCTTCCCGATCTGCAGGGCTTCGGCAGGCGCGAGATGGCGATCACGCCGGCCGAGGCTTACGAGCTGACGTTGTATCAGCTCGGAGCGCTGCAGGCGTTCGTCCACGCCGAAGGCGGACGCCTGCAGCATGTCAAGCCGCATGGCGCGCTCTATCACATGGCGGCGAAGCGCCATGATCTCGCCGCGGCCATTGCGGCTGCGACGCTCAGCGTCAGCGCGGAGCTGACGCTGTTCGGCCCGCCCGGCAGCGAGCTGCTGCGGGCGGGCGCCGCCGCGGGGCTGCGGACCGCGAGCGAAGCCTTCGCGGACCGCACCTACCGGCGGGACGGCGCTTTAACGCCCCGGGACCAGCCCGGGGCGCTGCTCGAGAGCGCCGCGGATGCGGCGGCGCAGGTAGTGCGGCTTGTCCGCGAGGGGAAGGTCCTCTCCCGGGAGGGAGAGGATCTGAGCATGCGCGCGGACACGATCTGTATCCACGGCGACGGTGTGCACGCCGTGGCGTTTGCGCGCGATATCCGCGCGCAGCTGAAGCGCAGCGGCATTGCGGTTATGGCGCTGGGGGATTGAGCCCAGCGCCCAGAGGCCGGAGCCTAACGGACTGAGATGCTGCTATCTGCCACTATTAGGATGGGAGTAGGGTTTAACGGACTCAAGTGCAGCTACTTGTCCGAAATTCCCTATATCCTTCCTAAAATGAACTGATAAAGTCCATACAGTCCGTTAACTCCTGCCATGATGCTGAAAATCAAAATAGCGACTAACGGGTCCGTTAGCGACCCCAACTGCCGTAAACGCAGTCAACTGCCCCGCCACTTTACACCAATCCTGTTGCACCACCACCCATCCGTCATAGAAATCCACCATCCGAGCCTCCTGCAAACCATTTCTCCTCCCGCAATCCGTCCGCCACAGAAACACACCATCCGAGCCTCCTGCAAACCATTTCTCCTCCCGCAATCCGTCCGCCACAGAAACACACCATCCCAGCCT
>NZ_JBYTBS010000051.1:0-52245 GCF_058789495.1 Paenibacillus sp. FW126-R14
CAGCGTTCGTCCTGAGCCAGGATCAAACTCTCCATAAAAGAAAAGCTGACTTGCTCATTTGACTTGCTAGCGAGATTTTACAATCTCTTTTATAGTCGATTACTCGACTGTGCTTACTCACTCGTTGTTCAGTTTTCAAAGATCAATGTCTTTCTTATCAATCGCTCGCCTCTCAAAGGCGACTTGATTAATATACCACATCAGCCTATTCGATTGCAAGAACTTTTTTTAAGTTTCTTTCGTTCTTTCGTTCGACCGCCGAAGCGACAAGGAGTAATATAGCAAATCCAGAAAAAGAATGCAAGCTTTTTATTCATATTTTTTTGAGATAAAGAAAAACCCGCCATTTTCAGCGGGTTCCTGGCATTTTATACATGTCCGATTACATCCTGAATAAATAAGCTTCTCTCTACAACCAGATTGACAATCGTTCCATTTACGTTCACCCAAGGCCTTGTCGGATGTGAGCGATCCGAGAATACGATCTCTCCGACACGATTATCGCTGAGCTTAACCAATGTTCCATTGCTAATTTGTGTAGACTTGTTTATAAACACCTGGACCAAGGTGGGGTCAACTTTACCGAATGACTCCGTGAAGAGCTGCTCTAGAACTAGATAAGGAGACATCGCTGTTTTGTGGAAGCGTTCGTTGGTCATCGCATTATAAATGTCCGCGATCGCCACGATTTTCGCATACATGTGGATCTTATCGCCTTTCACTCCTAGCGGGTAACCGGAGCCATCCTCACGTTCGTGATGCTGAACGGCTGTTAATTTAACACCCTCGTTGATACCAGAAATATTTTTGAGGATTTGATACCCTATTAGCGTATGCTGTTTAATCTCCTCCATCTCAGACGGCACTAATCGGCCCTTTTTCTCCAGAATGGACGCATCCACTTTGGAAATGCCAATGTCATGCAGGAGGCCGGCTAATGCAATTTGCATTAGATCCTTCTGAGGGAGACCATGCCATCTGGCCAAAGAATAGGAGGTCAAGCTAACCATAATGCTTTTGTGATAAATGTAATCTTGCAGATTGCGGTTTTTGGGAGTAAAAGTAAGTACTTTATAAGTATCGATATGCTGAATAAGTGCTTCTAGTCCGTTACGAATATCTAGGATCGGTAATGTTTGTCCGCCATTGGCAAGTAAGAAAACGCGTTTAAGCAGCTTTAACATATTCTGATACTCAACATAAAAAGGAGGAACGGAATCTGCCTCTTTCGCCTTCGTATCCTCGGTGGCCGCCTCCGGCTCAATGCCGTTCTTCGATTCGATAAAAACAGAAGGGATGAGAAATGCTTTTAGAATCTCAATATCTCTTTCATTGATGACCTTCCCTTTGTAAAAAAGGACATTTCCCAACTTCGTTACTACATGATCGCCTAGTTTTTCACCATATTTTAATTGAGAAACGGCTACTGTCGGCACAATCGCTCACTCACCTTACTTTATCTTATACATGCTATTGTAAAGTAAAAGGGATGGGTTTGTAAGCCCATCCCTGCAATTTATTATTCGGTATCCGTAGATTCCGTTTCTTCCCAATCGCCGTCTTCTTCATTCTCGGACTGCTCTTCATTCTTCTGCACCCGAGCCAAGGTTCCAACTTCATCGTCTTCGCGAATATTGATGAGGCGTACGCCTTGCGTATTACGGCCCATCACTGAGATACCATCCATACTTGTCCGAATAACCGTACCGGAAGCCGTAATGATCATAAGATCCTCGTCTTCCTGCACGACTTTAAGGCCAACGACAGGACCGTTCTTATCCGTGATGTTTAAGGTTTTAATCCCTTTACCGCCGCGTGATTGGATACGGTACTCGGAAACAGGCGTTCGCTTACCGAAGCCTTTGGACGTTACAATCAATACGCTATTATCCTCATGAACAACGTCCATATCGATAACAGCATCCTCCTCATCGAGCTGGATACCTTTTACCCCGGTAGCCGATCTGCCCATGGAACGTACATCTTGTTCAGGGAAATGGATCGACATGCCGAACTTGGTCCCCATGATGATGCCTTGATTGCCGTCTGTTAACTTCACGCCAATGAGATCGTCGTCATCGCGCAAATTAATAGCGATTAGACCGCCTTTGCGAATATTCGAATAATCGTCAATCGGCGTTTTCTTCACGACACCCTGTTTCGTTGCGAAGAACAGATACTGATCCGTTTCGAAGCTTTCAACCGGAATCACCGCATTGATCGTCTCGCCTTGCTCGATTTGAATCAAGTTAATTATCGGTGTGCCTCGTGCAGTTCGGCTCAAATCCGGAATCTCATAAGCTTTCAACCGGTACACTTTCCCTTTATTCGTAAAGAACATCAGGTAATGATGCGTGTTGGTTACGAACAAGTGTTCCACGAAGTCATCGTCTTTGGTTCCCATGCCGACAATACCGCGTCCTCCGCGCTTCTGGTTCTTATACGTAGTTACAGGCAGCCGCTTAATGTAGCCGGTATGCGTAATCGTAATTACGACATCTTCACGCGGGATAAGGTCTTCATCTTCGATGCTTTCCTCGCCAATCGTGATTTCGGAACGACGATCGTCGCCGAATTTCTCTTTGATTTCATTGAGCTCTTCGCTAATGATGGCCAGAATCAGCTGCTCATCGGCAAGAATCGCTTTGAGTTCGGCGATTTTCTTCATGAGCTCCGCATATTCTGCCTCAATCTTCTCACGCTCTAAACCGGTTAAGCGCTGCAGGCGCATGTCCAGAATAGCTTGAGCTTGATCATAGCTCAAGTTAAACGTGTTCATGAGGCCATCTCTAGCTTCTTCCGTTGTTCGGGAAGCACGAATCAATGCAATCACTTGATCCAGGTGATCAAGTGCAATCCGCAAGCCTTCCAAGATATGAGCGCGCGCTTCTGCTTTGCGCAAATCATACTCGGTTCTGCGGCGAATCACTTCTTGTTGGTGCTTGAGATAGTACTGCAGCATCTCGCGCAGATTCAGTACTCTTGGTTGGCCGTTAACAAGCGCCAGCATAATAATACCGAAGTTAGACTGCATCGCCGTCTGTTTAAACAAGTTATTCAGAACGACATTCGGGTTCACGTCACGGCGCAGCTCGATGACGACGCGCATTCCGTTGCGGTCGGACTCGTCGCGAAGATCCGTGATGCCATCGATCTTTTTCTCGCGAACGAGCTCTGCTATTTTCTCAACCAGTCTTGCTTTATTCACTTGATAAGGCAGTTCATTGACGATGATTCTAGCCTTGTTGTTATTTTCTTCAATAACGGTTCTTGCCCGCATGGTGACGGAGCCTCTGCCTGTGGAGTAGGCTTGTCTAATTCCTTCACGGCCCAAAATAAATCCGGCAGTCGGGAAATCCGGCCCTTTGATGGCTTGCATCAAATCCATAGGTGTAACATCCGGATTTTGAATCAGCATCTGGATACCGTCGATGACTTCTCGAAGGTTATGAGGCGGAATGTTCGTTGCCATCCCTACCGCAATACCAGAACTTCCGTTCACGAGCAAGTTCGGAAAACGTGACGGGAGAACAACAGGTTCTTGTTCTTCACCGTCGTAGTTAGGCGCATAATCAATCGTCTCTTTATTGATATCGCGAAGAAGCTCCATCGCGATTTTGGACAAGCGAGCTTCCGTGTAACGCATGGCTGCTGCCATATCGCCATCGATCGACCCAAAGTTACCGTGGCCATCAACGAGCATGTAACGAAGGGAGAAGTCTTGCGCCATACGAACCATCGTTTCATAAACGGCCGAATCTCCATGAGGATGATACTTACCGATAACTTCGCCGACGATTCTCGCGGATTTCTTATATGGTTTATCTGGAGACATGCCTAGCTCAGACATCGCATAGAGGATACGGCGATGAACCGGCTTCAGACCGTCTCTTACATCTGGCAGTGCGCGACTGACAATGATACTCATCGCATAGTCCAAGAAAGAGGTGCGCATTTCGGTAGAAATGTCAATTTCTTTGACTTGCGAATGTAATTCTTCGCTCATGAATGTTCCTCCTGAAAGCTTACATCGTCAACAACGTCTGTGTCGTTTAGATATCTAGATTTTTCACGTAAATAGCGTGTTCCTCGATGAAATCTCTTCTAGGTTCTACGTTATCTCCCATCAAAGAGTCAAAGAGCGTATCCGCTTCAATCGCATCTTCGATCGTCACTTGCAGCAACGTACGGCTCTCCGGATCCATTGTGGTTTCCCATAATTGCTCCGGATTCATTTCACCAAGTCCTTTGTAACGCTGTACATTGACTTTGGCTCCTTCGCCAAACTCTTGCATGATCGCTTCTCTTTGCTTTTCGTTGTAGGCATAACGTACGGTTTTATTTCTCTCCAATTTGAAAAGAGGAGGCTGTGCAATATATACATAACCGGATTCAATCAGCTTTTTCATGTATCTGTAGAAGAACGTAAGAAGGAGTGTACGAATATGCGCTCCGTCAACGTCGGCATCTGTCATGATAATAATTTTGTGATAACGGGCCTTATTGATATCGAAATCATCGCTGATCCCTGTACCAAAAGCCGTAATCATCGCCCGAATCTCCGTATTGGATAAAATCCGATCTAATCTGGCTTTCTCAACGTTCAAAATTTTTCCGCGAAGAGGAAGAATCGCTTGGAAGTGACGATCACGTCCTTGCTTAGCCGATCCACCCGCAGAGTCACCTTCTACGATGTAAATCTCACTGATGGAAGCATCTTTGGATGAACAATCGGCGAGCTTACCTGGCAGAGCGCTGACTTCCAGCGCACTTTTGCGTCGAGTCAATTCTCTCGCTTTACGGGCTGCTTCTCTGGCTCTTGCCGCCTGAATCCCTTTTTCGAGAATGCGCTTCGCCGTCGCTGGATTCTCTTCCATGAAGGTTTGCAGCTTCTCGGCAAATAGCGATTCAACAATACCACGGACTTCGCTGTTACCTAGTTTTGTTTTCGTTTGCCCCTCGAATTGCGGCTCTGGAATCTTCACGGAAATAATCGCCGCAAGTCCTTCGCGGACATCATCCCCTGAAAGGTTAGAATCGCTTTCTTTCAGTGCGTTCGATTTCCGCGCATAATCGTTCAAAATCCGCGTAAGCGCGCTTTTGAAGCCGGATTCGTGCGTACCGCCCTCATGCGTATTAATGTTATTGGCGAAAGAGTAAATGTTTTCTGTATAGCTATCGTTGTACTGAAGAGCGATCTCGATAGAGATGTTATCCTTGGAACCCTCTACGTAGATTGGCACCTCATTAACGACTTCGCGGTTGCGATTCAAGTGTTGAACGAAGGAAATAATACCGCCTTCGTACATATGGGTTGTTGCCGTGTCCGTACGCTCATCGATTAAGTTGATCTCGATTCCTTTGTTCAGGAATGCAAGCTCACGAATACGGGATTGGAGAATATCATAGTCATACTCCGTCGTCTCTTTGAAAATCTCAGGATCCGGTTGGAACGTGACCGTCGTCCCCGTTTCTTCCGTCTCCCCAACCACTTTCACATCATATTGCGGTGTTCCGCGGCGGTATTCTTGTTGATGAATTTGGCCTTTGTTCTTTACTTTCACAGTTAAGTGCTCAGACAGCGCATTAACTACGGAAATACCTACACCGTGCAGACCCCCGGATACTTTATAACCGGAGTCCTCGCCACCGAATTTACCGCCCGCATGCAGAACGGTGAGTACGACTTCAAGCGTTGGACGTTTGAGCTTCGCATTTTCCCCGACCGGAATCCCACGTCCGTTATCAACGACGGTAATACTATTATTTTTATGAACAATTACATCGATTTTCGTACAGAACCCGGCAAGCGCCTCGTCAATACTGTTATCGACAACTTCCCAAACGAGATGGTGAAGTCCACGGGCACTGGTTGAACCAATATACATACCCGGTCTTTTGCGAACGGCTTCTAACCCTTCCAAAACCTGAATCTGACTGTCATCGTACGCATTTTGATTCACAGACATGTTAATCTCCACCTGCTTTTTTATAGTGAGATAAACCTCTTATACTCTTTTATGTGAACAACAAAAGGTTAGTTCGTTAACAAAAGATGCGCTCTTTTCTTGAGCGTGGTAGAGGAGATCGGGGAATAATACACCTTGCTCTTCGTAACGACGAGCGATTTGCATTCTTCTTCACCGATTTTTTCTGTTTTCTTATCCTTAACAGCTTGTTGAATGAATTGTTTCGATATTTTGGAAGATTTCTCTATCGAGATATCGAATATAGCAATCAGTTCGGAAGCTCTAATAATTTTTTCTCCACCCAAATGAATAAACATGCTCCTCAGCTCCTGCCACTTACATTTCCTTTCAAAACATGAAACACGGAAGCATGGTTCAGCTGGTCCAAATGGACACTCTCTAGACCCGTCGTGGTAATAAACGTTTGGACTTTTTCCTGGAATGTGCGGATCAACTGCGTCTGCCTATATTCATCAAGCTCTGAAAGCACATCATCAAGCAATAAAAGAGGATATTCGCCAACTTCCTCATGGATGAGTTCAATCTCCGCCAGCTTAAGAGAGAGTGCAGTGGTTCGCTGCTGCCCCTGAGAGCCGTAGGTTTGGACTTCTTTGTCGTTGATGTAAAAAAGAAGATCGTCACGATGAGGGCCCACAAGTGTAACGCCTCTTCGGAATTCCTGATCTCTGACCAATGATAACTTTATCATAAATTGGTTTAATAAAACAGATTCATCTTCAAATGGCTCTATGTCAAAAGAAGGGGAATAGCGAATGAGCAGCTCCTCGCTGTCATTTGTAATTCCGCGATGGATCGTTTCCGCCCATTGCTGCAGCTTCTTAATAAAGTTTTGACGCTTTTTCATAATTTTAACACCATACAGTGCTAATTGTTCGTTCCAGATGTCCAACATCGCATCCGGCGAGCCTTTTCCAGCGAAATTTTGCTTTAAATAATTGTTGCGCTGAAGCAAAATTTTCTGATATTGCGACAAATCGTAGAGATAGGAGGGCTGCACTTGGCCAATCTCCATATCAAGGAACCGCCGTCTAACACCAGGCGTTCCTTTGACGATTTCCAAATCCTCCGGCGCAAACATAACGACATTAAGCGCACCGATAAAGTTGCTTAGCTTCTTCTGCTCGAGTCCGTTAATCTTTGCTTTCTTGCCTTTGGTTGAAATGGACAGATCCAATTGGCAAGTTCCATACCGCTTTTGAATTTGAGCATGGAGCTGCGTTTGTTCACCGTTCCAGCCGATCAGCTCTTTATCTTGATGGGTACGGTGTGATTTGGTCATAGCCATCACATAGATGGATTCGAGTAAATTCGTTTTCCCCTGTGCGTTGGGTCCAACGAAAATATTTACATTGCTATCCGTCGTCAACTCGATCTGATCGTAATTCCGATAAGACTTAAGCGCGAGTCTGTTCAAAAACATAATTCCTCATCCCCCTGGCTTGGTCCAATCAGGAGCTAACGACTTCGAATTGTCCGAAACCCTCCACGGTAACGATATCCTTCGGTACGAGTTTCCGTCCTCTGCGATTTTCAGCTTGTCCGTTCACTTCAATTTTGGTATCCACAACAAAAAATTTAGCTTGTCCACCTGTGGATATACAGTCCGATAGTTTCAGAAACTGCCCGAGTGTAATGTAATCCGTGTTAATGGCGATCTGTTTCATTCTGGAGCCCCCCCCTAGTTCGTAGTTCGATATGGCAAGATCAGCTGCAACATGTTTGTCGAATCTTGCGGCTTCATGATGATAGGCTGCATAGCTCCAGTGAATCCAATATGAATAAACTCAGAATCAAGAACTTTAAGAGCATCAAGCATATATTTGGAGTTAAAAGAGATTTTCAACAAATCGCCGGCAATATGCTGCAGGGTAATTTGTTCCGTTACTTTGCCGAGCTCGGAGGAGCTGGACGAAATTTCAATGGTTTGGTCTTCGAGCATCATCATTTTCACAATATTCGTCTTATCTTCTTTGGATAAGAGGTAGGCTCGATCGATGGCTTCAGCCAATTCTTTGGTCGGAACGACCATTTCGGTTTGAAAAGACTGAGGAATCAGCTTCGATGTGTCCGGATACGTACCGTCCAAAATACGGGAATAAAATAAAATCGAATGAATTTTGAATAAAACTTGATTGTCCGAAATAACTATATCTATAAGAGAATTTTGATCCGGCAAAATTTTGCTTAATTCATTCAAGGTACGGCCGGAAATAACGATGTTCGGCAAATTATGAGCGTTGTTGTTATCAACCGAAACTTCTCTGGAAGCTAAACGGTGACGGTCGCAAGCGATGAATTTCAGTTTATCGCCCGTGATGTTCCAAAGCACACCTGTAAGAATCGGCGTAGATTCATTCGTGGATACCGCATATGAAGTTTGCTTAATCATCGTTTTGAGCAAATCGCTTGGAAGACGAAGCATTTTGCTTTCTTCGATTTCCGGCAGCAGCGGATATTCGTCCGGATCCAGTCCCATTATTTGAATTTCCGAAGAACCTGAACGAATAATGGTTTGAAAATTAGAACCTACTTCAATTTCAATCAATTGAGCAGGGAGCTTACGAATAATTTCCACGAAAAATTTAGCTGGAAGCACAACGCTGCCGGCTTGATATAACTGAATGATTTTGTTCGTACCGTTTTCGCTAGGCGTAAAGCTTTGAATCGAAATATCTGTGTCGCTTGCCGTGAGGGTTACACCGCTTAAGGTTGCATCTATTTTGATCCCTGTAAGAATGGGGATGGTTGTACGGGATGAAATGGCTTTGGAAACGTGACCAATGGATTCGATTAAATGGTCTTTAAGGATCGTTAATTTCATGACTTCACTCCTGCAGTTCTTTTTTGGGGTGCGTTAGCATATCTTTATATAATAACATTCTTTATTAGTAATAGCAGTAGGGGCTCTGGATATGTGGATATGTGGATGAACCTTATATAAGGCAAGCCTATCCACATGTGCATAGATTGTGTATAGGCTCACCCGGAATCAAATGTTATTAAGAAGGGTTCTTGATGCGCTCCGTAAGATTATGAACGATCTTATAGAGTTCCTGATCCGACTGCAACATTTGCGATATTTTTTCATGGGCATGGATAACCGTTGTATGATCGCGGCCTCCAAAATTATCTCCGATTTTCGGCAATGAGAAGTCCGTCAGCTCTCGTGCCAGGTACATAGCGACCTGTCTAGGGAAAGCTACGGCTTTTGTTCGTTTGCGCGCTTTGAAATCCTCGAGCTTCAATCCATAGAATTCACCAACACGCTGCTGAATATCCTGTATTGTAATGACCTTTGGCCGGTTCGACGGAATGATATCCTTCAAGGCTTCGGCCGTCAGATGCACGCTAATGTCTTGATTAATAAGAGAAGAGTAGGCTACTACACGTATTAGCGCACCCTCAAGCTCACGAATGTTCGTATCGATTTGGTTCGCGATATAAATCATCGCTTCATTCGGAATTTCGAGATTTTCCGCTTTTGCTTTCTTGCGCAAAATGGCAATGCGCGTCTCTAAATCAGGAGGCTGGATGTCGGTAATCAATCCCCATTCAAACCGAGAGCGTAAGCGGTCTTCCAGCGTTGGAATCTCCTTGGGAGGCCGGTCACTGGAGATAATAATCTGCTTGCCTTCTTCATGAAGAGCATTAAATGTATGGAAAAACTCCTCCTGCGTACCTTCTTTTCCAGCGAGGAATTGAATGTCGTCAATCAGCAGCACATCGATGGTTCTATATTTATTTCGAAATCCTTCACCGCGGTTATCCCGGACGGCATTAATGAATTCATTCGTAAATTTCTCTGACGAAATGTACAAAACCCGGGCTCCAGGATTATGTTCAAGGACATAATGGCCAATGGCATGCATTAAATGTGTCTTGCCTAAACCTACGCCTCCATATAGAAAGAGCGGATTGTAGGCTTTAGCCGGCGCTTCGGCAACAGCGAGCGAGGCTGCGTGCGCGAATCGGTTGCCCGATCCAATGACGAACGTGTCGAAGGTGTATCTCGAATTCATCATATTCGTAAAATTTTCTTCGCCGGCGACGATGGCAGGTCCTTTCGGCGGTATAACAGCCGGTTGAGCCGCGGCGGATTGCGCTTTTTGCTCGTCGGTTTCAATGACGAATTTCACGGAGACGTGTTTGCCTGTGAAATCATAAATCGTGCCTTCGATCAGCTTGGTGTAGCGGCTTTCCAACCATTCCTGCGCAAAATTGTTGGGGGCACAAATAACGACAGTAGAATCATTAAAAACTGTCGCTTTCGTTGATTTTAACCAAGTGTCGAAGCTCGGTTTGCTGAGTTTAGTTTGGATGATCGATAGGATTTGCTGCCATAAGTCCGTAGAATGGCCTTCCACAGTAATTCACTCCTTTGAAATCAAACATGTGGCGTAAGGCCAGGTTTTTTGAAAAATGGGTCTGTGTATAACTCATTATGGATGAAACTCTAACTGGAGCGATCCGAATAAAGCTTAGATTGAACGCAATCAGAGTATATTCTGCGCGATTTACGGCGAAATGAACCTTCATGTCTGATGGGGTCAAAAAAGGAAGGCTTTTGTCGTTTTATCCACATTATTAAGAATCGGTTAAAATGACTTATTCTTGCAGAGGGAATTTTGTTCACAATGTTATCCACAGACTGTTGATAAATCGGAGAATTGGTCGTGTATATCCACAACAGAAACATTACCATCTTATCAAAAGATAGCTTGTTAATCAACGGATTGTTTGGTATTATCCACAATTACAACAAGTTGTGCATAGAAATTGTTCACAACACAAGATATTGTTAATATTCTGTTGATTTTCGACAAGCTTCTCTTTTTGGGCGGGAAAATTTATACACAGGTTATTCTTTTTCGAATTTTATATTGGCTGTTTGACTTTTCCTTCTGCACGCTCGGGTAGGTTGACTTTCTTTAGTGATGTATGATTTAATGAGTAGTAGAAATTTTGTAGGATGGATATCCTCAGGTAGGGAGGTGCTATAGATGGGTCCGACGTTTAACCCGAATACGAGAAAGCGTAAGAAAAATCATGGTTTCCGTAAAAGAATGAGCACGAAGAACGGTCGTAAAGTTCTACAAGCTCGTCGTCTTAAAGGAAGAAAAGTTCTTAGCGCGTAAAAAGAGGGCTCCGGAAGGGGCTTTTTTTTTTGCATTGGAGTGAATCGGTTTATATGCCGGCATTTCGGTCAAAAATAGATAAGATGCCATGCGGCTGATCCAGCTTATCTGAATGTTAACGGTCTGGAGCGTACATTTCTGTGGAAAAAGAATATAGATTAGCTAAACGCGAAGATTTCAATAAGATTTACCGGTACGGCAAGTCGATGGCCAATCACCAATTCGTTCTATATTATTTGCCTCAACCCAAAATGGAACATTTCCGCCTTGGCATCTCGGTGAGCAAAAAGGTGGGGAATGCGGTTGTCCGGAACCGCTTGAGGCGAATGGTGAAAGAGATCGTCCGTTTGAAAAAGGAAAATATGATGCCGCATTACGACTACATTTTGCTGGCCAGAAAACCCGTTGTAGACATGGAATATGCGGAGATGGAAAAGAGCATCTGGCACGTAATCCGAAAGGCTTCTTTATTAAAAAGAAACGACACAATAAAAAAGTGAAGCTATATTTCCTTGCACGCTGAAATTGTGTTATAGTTTATGTTGGAAAAGATATTTAGGAGGATCTCATTTTGACTCGTCGACTCTATTTGCTTGCAGCTCTTTCTGCGTTGATCTTATTGTTGTCAGGATGTAGTCCTAGCAGCGCTGCTATGGCACCAATTGATCCCAATACGGCTGGTTTTTTTGTTAAATATTTTGTGTACCCGCTTTCGCAAACGCTCGACTGGTTCGCAGACAAGCTATGGGGTCAATACGGCTTATCCATCTTAGTCGTAACAATCATTATTCGTCTCATTATTTTGCCTCTGACGCTGAAACAGTATAAGAGCTCCAAACGGATGCAAGAACTGCAGCCTGAGATGAAGAAGCTTAAAGAAAAGTATAAAGATGATGCGAAGAAGCAGCAGGAAGAGACAATGAAGCTGTTCCAGTCAAATGGTGTGAACCCGTTAGCCGGATGTTTCCCAATCATTGTTCAGATGCCAATTCTGATTGCGCTTTATCAAGCTATCATGCGTAATGATCACATTCGCGAGCATACTTTTTTATGGATGAATTTAGGCCAGCCTGATCATTATTACGTCCTGCCTTTGATCGCCGCGGCAACTACGTTCGTTCAACAAATGTTTATGTCCTCACAAATGAATCAACAAATGAAAAGCTTACTATACATTTTCCCGGTTATGATCTTCGTGATGTCGATGAATTTCGCAGCTGCTCTACCGCTGTACTGGATCTACGGTAACATCTTCACCATTATTCAGTCTTACTTTATTTATGGTTCTCCTGGAAAGCAAAAAAATCCTGGATCTCAAAATAATAAGGGTGGCCTGTCCAAATGAAAAAAATTGTGGTGACTGGAAAAACTATTGAGTTAGCGGTGAATGCCGGTCTATCTCAATGGCAGGTTTCTGAGGATCGTGTAAAGATTCATATTTTGGAACAGCCCTCGCGAGGGTTGTTCGGGTTTATTGGTTCCAAAGAAGCTAAGGTTGAGCTTGAATTGATACCAGATCCACTAGAGGAAGCCATTGCTTTCTTACAAGATATGTTCGAAGCGATGAAAATTTCCATCACCATAGATACGACAAAGGATCGCGAAGGCTACCTTTTGAATATGAGTGGCTCTGAGTTAGGGATTTTGATCGGTAAAAGAGGACAAACCCTCGATGCGCTGCAATATTTAGTCAATATTGTCGCCAATCGCTATGCGAATTCGCATTTTCGCATTATCTTAGATGCGGAGAATTTCCGCGACAGACGGAAAAAGACGCTGGAGGAGCTGGCTTTGCGGCTGGCGAATCGTGTCATAAAGTCGAAAAAAGAAGTTATTTTGGAGCCCATGAACTCGCAAGAGCGCAAGATTATTCACGCTGAATTGCAAGGGCATCCCGTTGTCAAAACATATAGCAAAGGCGAAGAACCCAATCGTCGGGTTGTCATCGCCGTCAAATAACGTTAACCGCAATGACTTTTGCCTGTCATTGCTTTTTCTTTAAGATGAGGTAAATTCGAGGTGCAAAGACTATGTTAAATGATACGATTGCTGCTATTTCTACGCCACTCGGCGAGGGTGGGATAGCGGTTATTCGTGTGAGCGGAGATGAAGCTGTTCCACTCGTGGAGCGTGTTTTTCGCTCAAAAACGAAATTATCCGATGCTGCGACGCATACGGTACATTACGGATTCATTGTAGAACCTGCTTCTGCCGAAAAGGTAGAGGAGGTTCTCGTTACGTTAATGAAAGCTCCGCGTTCTTTTACGATGGAGGATGTGGTAGAGGTCAGCTGTCACGGGGGCATCGTTTCTGTGAAGAAAGTGCTGGATCTGCTGCTGCAGCAAGGGATTCGATTGGCTGAGCCAGGCGAATTCACGAAGCGTGCTTTCCTGAACGGTCGGATCGATCTAACACAAGCGGAAGCGGTTATTGACTTGATTCGGGCCAAATCGGACCGTGCATTCAAGGTAGCGTTAAAACAGGTTGAAGGAAATTTGTCGAAACAAATCAAGCATTTGCGGTATGTGCTGGTGGAATTAATGGCGCATGTCGAAGTGAATATTGATTACCCGGAGCATGATGTAGAAGAGATGACCAATGCTTTTATCAAAAGCAAATGCGATGCGGTGATGGTTGAGATTGACCGTCTTTTGGTGACCGCTGAACAGGGTAAGATTTTGCGTGAGGGCATTGAGACAGCCATTGTAGGTAGGCCGAATGTCGGAAAATCCTCGCTGTTGAATGAATTGGCGCAGGAGAATCGGGCGATCGTAACGGATATACCGGGCACTACGAGGGATGTCATTGAGGAGTTCGTGAATATTGGCGGTATTCCGCTCAAGCTGCTGGATACAGCGGGTATTCGAGAAACGACAGATATTGTGGAGCAAATCGGGGTCGAGCGATCGAAAACAGCTTTGGCTGAGGCGGATCTTATTCTATTGGTGTTGAACAGCAATGAAGAGCTTCAACTCGATGAGATCGCGCTTATGAAGCAATTAGCTGATAAGCAAACGATCGTTATTTTGAATAAGACCGACTTGAGTCGAAGGCTGGATGTCGAACAGGTCTTAAGTTATTTTCCGCAGGAACGTATTGTCGAGTTGTCTCTGATTGAGAATAAAGGTATCGATCGTTTGGAAAAGGCGATTGCTGCAATTTTCTTTGAGGGTAAGCTAGAATCAAGCGATCTGACGTATGTTAGCAATGTCCGGCACATATCCTTGTTGAAGCAGGCGAAGCGTTCCTTACAGGATGCACTCGATGCTAACGAACAGTATGTGCCGATTGATATGATTCAAATCGATATTCGAGCGGCTTGGGAGCAGCTTGGCGAAATTATCGGTGATTCGGTCGGTGAGTCGCTGATCGATCAAATTTTTACACAATTCTGCTTAGGCAAATGAAAATCGACAGCATTTTCGTTTTCATAAAAGAGGGAGGGACGTTGCTCTATGGGATATCATGCAGGTGATTATGATGTTATTGTTATCGGCGCCGGACACGCAGGTTGCGAATCTGCTCTGGCCTCTGCCCGCATGGGCTGCAATACACTACTATTAACGATTAATCTGGATATGGTTGCTTTCATGCCATGCAATCCATCCATTGGTGGTCCTGCGAAGGGCCACGTTGTTCGGGAAATCGACGCGCTTGGCGGCGAAATGGGCCGCAACATCGACAAAACCTACATTCAAATGCGTATGTTGAATACAGGGAAAGGTCCAGCTGTACATGCGCTTCGTGCTCAAGCGGACAAATTTTCGTATCAGCACAAAATGAAAGAAACAATCGAAGCAACGCCAAACTTAACGTTACGTCAAGGTATGGCTGAAGATCTCATCGTAGAAAATGGCTCTATCAAAGGCGTTATTACGAAAACAGGCGCCGAGTACTACGCAAAAGCAATTGTACTTACGACGGGTACTTACCTAAGAGGTAAAGTTATTATGGGCGAGCTGATGTATGAGAGCGGTCCGAATAACCAACAGCCTTCGGTAAAGCTTTCCGAGTCTTTGCGTAAATTAGGTTTTGATCTCGTTCGTTTCAAAACGGGAACTCCGCCGCGGGTTCATAAAGACTCCATTGATTTCAGCAAAACAGAAATTCAACCAGGCGATGATGAGCCTAAGTTTTTCTCTTTTGAGACGAAATCGGGCTCTAATGAACAATTGCCTTGTTGGTTAACGTATACGTCAGAAGAGACGCACAATATTATTAACTCGAACCTGCACCGTGCTCCGATGTTTTCGGGTGCTATTGAAGGAACGGGCCCTAGATATTGTCCATCTATCGAGGATAAAATTGTTCGTTTTGCTGATAAGCCAAAGCATCAAATTTTCCTTGAACCGGAAGGCCGCAATACATCCGAATACTATGTTCAAGGATTATCTACGAGCATGCCGGAAGATGTACAACTTGGTATTTTGCGCTCAATCCCTGGCCTTGAGAAGGTCGAGATGATGCGTACCGGCTATGCGATTGAATATGATGCGGTAGTTCCTACGCAATTGAAGCCGTCTCTTGAGACGAAGCTTGTTAGCGGGCTTTTTACGGCTGGGCAAATTAATGGAACTTCCGGTTATGAAGAAGCGGCTGGGCAGGGAGTTATGGCCGGGATTAATGCGGCTCGTAAAGTGCAAAACAAAGAGGCGGTCGTTCTGGACCGATCTGAAGGCTATATTGGTGTTCTCATTGATGATCTAGTGACGAAAGGAACGAATGAGCCTTATCGTCTATTAACATCACGCGCCGAATATCGCTTGCTGCTTCGCCATGATAATGCAGATATGCGTTTAACGCCTATCGGTCACGAAATTGGTTTGATTACCGAGGAGCGCTATGCGGCATTTCTAAATAAGAAAGCATTAGTCGATCAAGAAATCGAACGTTTGAATACGGATAAGATTAGACCGGAACCGCATGTCCAGCAGCTGCTTGAAAGCTTGGAGAGTGTGGTATTAAATAATTCCGTTCCGGCTATTGCGCTTCTTCGCCGCCCTGAAATTGAGTATAAGCATATTGAGCAAATGTCTCCTTCGCCTCTTGAGCTGGATGATGAAATGAAGGAGCAGGTCGAAATTCAAGTTAAATATGCGGGCTACATTGAAAAGCAAAGCAATCAAGTAGAACGTTTGCGGAAAATGGAAAAGAAAAAGATTCCTGACGATATCGAATACAGCGAGATTCATGGCATCGCGACGGAAGCTAAGCAAAAGTTGGCTAAAATCCGCCCGATATCCATTGGTCAAGCATCGCGGATTGCAGGTGTCACTCCTTCAGATATTTCGATCCTTCTTGTTTATTTGGAACACTATAACAGAGTCACTGCGGCTAGAGGTTAACATATGGATGCTATACAACAGCAATTTGTTCAATTTTTAGAGAAACAACAGATTACTCTTTCTACTCTACAACTGGATCAATTCGAGAAGTACTACAAGACTCTTGTAGAGTGGAATGAGAAAATGAATCTGACAGGCATTACAGAGAGAGAGCAGGTTTATTTGAAACATTTCTACGACTCTCTTTCTGTTGCTTTTAATTTTGATATGAGCTCCGTGTCTACGATTGCTGATATTGGTTCAGGCGCGGGGTTCCCAAGCATTCCTTTGAAAATCGCTTTCCCTCATCTAAAAGTAACGATCGTGGATTCGTTGAATAAGCGAATACTTTTCTTGAAAGAGCTAGTTTCACAATTAGGTCTGTCTGACACAGAATGTGTTCATGGTAGAGCGGAGGACATTGCTAGATTACCTAAATATCGCGATCAGTTCGATTTGGTAACGGCTAGAGCTGTTGCGAGACTTCAGGTGTTGAATGAGTTCTGTCTTCCTTTTGTGAAAAAGGATGGCACGTTTATCGCCATGAAGGGTTCGGAAATTGAAGATGAATTAAGCGATTCCTCCTATAGCTTATCTGAGCTGAAGGGCAAAGTAGTCAGAGTTCTCAACATGCAGCTGCCAATTGAGGAATCGATGCGGCATTTTGTTGAGATTCATAAGCTCGCAGCTACGCCTGCTAAGTACCCGCGAAAAGCGGGGGTTCCATTGAAAGAGCCTCTAATTAAACGTTAAAATGTTCCACGTGAAACATTTCATTTAAGTTTCACAATTACTAAAAGCAGGAAATTTCGCTTCGATGGAGAATATATAAATAGTAAGAATCTATTCAATTTGAAGTAAGTTTATGTGATTGCACTTGTCATACTTCGCCGTAACTTGACAAGCGTTTTCGTTCTGTAGGACGAAGAGGTCTCTATTCATGGATCGTATTGGTCGCTTAAACTACGGGAAGAGTTGGTGGTAGGGTTTCCTATGAAAGAACAAATTTCAAAGCTATTTGGACTTGCTGATCGTTCGTCGACGGATGAAGTCAAGAACATACCGGTTAATAACATTATTCCAAGTCCATATCAACCTAGGACCTTATTTGATGATGATCGTATTGATGAATTGTGTCAAACGATTCGAACGCATGGCGTTATTCAGCCAATCGTAGTCAGGGTCAAAAACAATATATTTGAGCTTATTGCCGGTGAGCGTCGCTTAAGGGCTGTGAAGAAGCTTGGCCTTGATACAATTCCGGCCATTGTACGGGATTTTAATGACTCGCAAGCTGCTTCTATTGCTCTTATCGAGAATCTGCAGCGCGAAGGTTTGACTGCGATTGAAGAGGCGGCTGCTTACCAACAGTTGATTGAAATGCACGATCTGACGCAGGAGAGCTTGGCTCAGCGCCTTGGCAAAAGCCAATCAACCATTGCCAATAAGATTCGCCTTTTGCATTTAAGCGAGCCTGTTAAAATGGCTTTGATGGAGCGGAAAATCACAGAGCGTCACGCCAGAGCGTTATTAGCTTTGGATCAAGAGGAATTGCAAGTGAAAATTCTTGAAGAAGTGATTGCGAAAGAGCTGAATGTCAAGCAAACAGAAATTAAGATTAACTTCCTAAAGGAAGCAGCGAAAATCAAGAAATCTCGTCGAGTTTCGTTCTCCAAGGATGTTCGTTTAGCTTTGAACACGATTCGTCAATCCGTTGAGATGGTAACCAGCTCAGGGCTGAATATTAATAAGCATGAGCAGGATCATGAGGACCACTACGAAATTATTATTAAAATTCCTAAACGATAACTGAAAATCGAGCATTTATTGCTACCTTAAACGGCGCAAGCCGTTTTTTTGCATCTTATGAGATAAAACTATCAATATAGATGAGGTAACTGGCTGATAGATATGTTAAGATAGATATACTGCTTTTAGAATGGCATTTGGAACATAAGCGATTGAGGTGAAATGGTTTTGTCTAAAATTATAGCAATAACGAATCAGAAGGGTGGCGTCGGCAAGACGACAACTTCTGTGAATTTGGGTGCTTCCTTAGCTTCGCTGGGGAAGAGAGTGCTGCTCGTTGACATCGATCCGCAAGGAAATACGACAAGTGGTATTGGTGTTAATAAGGCAGATGTCGTGAATTGCATCTATGATGTGCTTATTAACGATGTTCACCCCAAAGATGCAACGGTTGATACGAATGTTCCAAATCTGAAGATTGTCCCTGCGACGATTCAGCTTGCAGGCGCTGAGATTGAGCTTGTTCCAACGATTTCAAGGGAAGTTCGCTTGAAAAAGTCATTGCAATTAGTTAAGCATATGTATGATTACATCCTTATCGATTGCCCACCTTCGTTAGGTCTTCTTACGATTAATTCATTAACTGCTGCAGATTCAGTCATTATCCCAATTCAATGTGAATATTACGCGCTTGAAGGGTTAAGCCAACTGTTGAACACGGTTCGCTTGGTCCAAAAGCATCTTAATACAGGGCTTCAAATTGAAGGTGTCTTGTTAACGATGTTTGATGCTAGAACAAACCTCGGCATTCAAGTCATTGAGGAAGTTAAGAAATACTTCCAAACAAAAGTATATCAAACGATTATCCCGCGGAACGTTCGCTTAAGCGAAGCGCCCAGTCATGGACAATCGATTATTACTTACGATCCTAGATCAAAAGGCGCGGAAGTGTATTTAGAGCTTGCGAAGGAAGTGATCTCGATATGACCAAAGGCCTAAACAAAGGTTTAGGTAAAGGCTTGGATGCTTTAATCACGTCATTGCACATTGATGAGAGTGATAAAGTGATCCAAATTCCTTTAACGCAATTGAGAGCTAACCCTTATCAACCTAGAAAGCATTTTAACGAAGATAGCATTAAAGAGTTAGCTGATTCGATTAAAGAACATGGCGTTATTCAGCCCATCATTGTTCGTAAGGTTCTTAAAGGCTACGAAATCATTGCGGGTGAGCGCAGATTCCGTGCTTCTCAAGTATCAGGAATTGCAACAATTCCAGCTGTCGAAAGAACCTTTACAGACCAGCAAGTCATGGAAATTGCACTTATTGAGAATGTTCAGCGGGAAGATCTGAACGCGATGGAGATTGCTTTTGCTTATCAGGGGATCATCGATCAGTTCTCATTAACCCAGGAGGAGCTTTCTGCGAAAGTCGGCAAGAGTCGTTCTCATATCGCAAACTTCTTAAGACTGCTTCAACTGCCAGAATCAATTAAACAATATGTTTCACGTGGAACATTGTCCATGGGTCATGCGAGAGCGATTGTTGGCGTGAAGGATGACAAGATTAAGAAGGAACTAGCTGAAGCGACCATCAGTAAACAATGGAGTGTCCGTGAACTTGAAGAAGCAGTAAAAGCGTTGGAAGAGTCACCTGGACAAGAAAAAGAGAAAACAAAGCAAAAAGAGAAGAATAGAGACCCCTATATTAACCAAGCTGAGGATCAACTTAGAGATATTTATCGTACAACGGTGAAAATCAAAAATCAGCAGGACAAGGGAAAAATTGAACTTCTCTACTATTCAAAAGATGACTTAAACCGTCTGCTAGAATTACTTCAAGGTAAAATCTCTTAAAAGTTAGATAGCATACCGATGGTTTTCTTTCGAGCAGAAAGATCAAACTAAGGTATGCTATATTTATGAGTGGACCTTAGTCCATAGGAGAGGGTGAGACCCATGAAAGGCGTCATGTACTTTGACCAAGCAGCATCATCCTGGCCTAAGCCGCCGGCTGTTATGGATGCGATGATGGCGTGTATGCAGGATTACGCAGCGAATCCCGGAAGGGGAAGCCATCAGATGGCTGTGAAAGCAAGCAGGGTGTTATTTGAAACAAGAAAAAACCTGGCACGCTTGTTTGGAATTAAAAACCCGAACGATCTTTCGTTTGCATTAAATACAACGCATGCGCTTAATCAAGCGATCCAAGGTTTTGTTAAACCGGGAGATCACGTGATCTGCACAAACATTGAGCACAATTCCGTGCGCAGACCATTGGAATATTTGAAGTCTACATCAGGTGTAGAGCTTACGTACCTCAAAAATGATTTAGCCGGTGATATCCAACTAGACCAGCTCAAAAAGGCACTAAGACCGAATACATCGCTCGTTGTTGTCAATCACAGCTCGAATTTATTGGGTACGATTATGCCGGTGGCGGAGATCGGTGAAATATGCCGGGCACATGGCGCCAAGCTGCTCGTAGACGCGGCTCAGAGCGCCGGTATACTGCCTATTAACGTGGTTGATATGAACATTGATATGTTAGCCTTTCCGGGCCATAAAGGGCTTCTAGGGCCTCAGGGGACGGGTGGGTTATACATCCATCCTGACATTGATTTAGAGCCGATATTGCATGGAGGAACAGGCAGTCAATCGGAGGCAATTCAACAGCCAACGGTACGTCCTGATCGTTACGAAGCTGGAACGCAAAATACTGTCGGGATTGCCGGATTGAACGAAGGCGTCAAGTTTGTATTGGCGGAAACCATTGAGAAGATTCATGCCAAAGAATGGCGTCAAACGCAAAGGTTGATGGAAGGCTTGCTGGGAATTGGTGGGGTGACGATTCTTGGTCCCGCACTTGGACAAAATAAAACAGGGATTGTTTCCTTTAATATCGATGAGGCGGATTCATCGGAAGTTGCTTTTATTTTGGATCAATCTTTCCAGATCGCGGTCCGGTCCGGTTATCATTGTTCTCCGCTTGCCCACGAATCGGCAGGTACATTAGCCAAGGGAGCAGTTCGAGCGAGTATCGGATATTTTACAACGGATGAAGAAGTGGAAGCTCTTATTTATGCGGTGAAAGAGATTCAATCGCAGTATGCTAAGTAGAAAGAGGGATCAACCATGGGGGAACTGTTTGGTTTGGATGGCAGTTTTGTCGTCATTGTAAGCTATGTGCTAATCTTATTTTTATTCATTTTCGTCATTATCCTATCTGCTAAATTATCGTCTTTGCGCAAGCGATACACAAAAATGATGAACGGTTCACAGTCAGAAAATATGGAGCAGCTCCTTGTTGAAATGCAACACGCCATCAACGAGCAAAAGGCCGAATCAGCAACGACTTCAGCCCAAGTTGAAATGATTCGTGAATCCTTAAAGAAGATGAAGTCCAAAGTTGCGATTCACCGGTATAATGCCTTCAATGATGGTGGAAGTAATTTGAGCTTCACGATTGCCATATTGGATGAATTCCAAGATGGTGTCGTTTTGACAGGAATACATAGCAGGGAGCAGATGTACTTGTATGCCAAACCGATTCAAAATGGGCAATCCACGTTTACATTGAGTCCTGAAGAGAAAGAAGCTATTAATCAAACTTTAAAGCTGTCTTAGTGCTTGGTGCGAAAGCCTGAGTGCGGCGCAGAGCCAAGTGAAGAGCATCGCCGATAACGTTAGCCATATTCATGACCAAGCTTAGCCGCGTATTCTGCAGAACGAAATATTCCATGAATCCGCCTACGTTTACGATACCGGTCACATGGATATTGCCAACGGGAGGAAGATCCTTGTTTACTCCGGCACCAGGCTTGAGCGGGCCATCAGCAACTTGAATGCAGCCTACGCTGGCTACTTGACCTAAACAAGCATCAACGGCAACGATAAAAGGATTATCGAATTCCCGGTGTACTTTATCAACGGTTTCAGATAAGTTCATGGCATGGACCGGCTCATCTAAAGTGCCGAACAGGTGAAGATTGCGAAGATTAGTCGTACGGTTCAAATGTGAACCCACCAAAGGCCCAAGCGAGTCACCCGTGGAACGATCGGTCCCTACACAGATAACAACGATAGGTTGATAGGTTGGTAGCTTACTGAAAATGGTTTGTAAATGCTTAGAGAGAAGAAAAGGGGTATCGGCATCTGTGTGCTGGATTTTAAGTGGGCCTAGATCCGTGTTTTTTATTCCGTCGAAACCATATTGGAATTTCATCATATCCCTCCAAGTACTTCTTCTTTTTTTACTAGTATATGGATAGATAGAGACATTTATACGTAGGAAAGGAGGGTTTTTCCTTGAATATTTCCGTTATGTTATTAGCTTTCGATTCTACGCAACAAGCCTTGCGTGCTGAGATGCTGCTAGAGTATGCCGATATTGAAATTGATATCCGACCTACTCCGAAGGAAGTTACGGCTGGGTGTGCCCTTTCTATTGAATTTCCGGGTGAGAATTTAGCACAAGTCCGAGAGATTATTGCATCTGAAAACGTAGAAATCAGAGGCATTTATTTTAAAAAAGAAGATAAATATGTTACCATGGAATGAAAAGGGAGGTCTAAAGGTGACCTTTATTACGAATTATTGGACAGATTTGACGAAGTGGATAAGCGAACATTTATCAAAACCTGAAATGCTGGCTTCGATATTTTGGATAATCGTAAAGATTTTACTTATTTATATTGTTTCAAGAGTGTGCATCAAAATTGCCGATAAGACCATTGAACATATGATGGCTGCTAGAGATAAGTCACCGCTGAAGTTTGATAGACGCAGAACGAATACGATAGGAAGCCTTATACATAATTTAATTGCTTATACGGTAAATCTCATCTGCATCATGTTGATACTTGGACAAGTAGGTTTGAATTTAGGACCATTGCTGGCCGGGGCAGGTGTACTTGGGTTGGCGATAGGTTTCGGAGCACAAAGTTTGGTGAAGGATGTTATTACAGGTTTCTTCATCATTTTCGAGGATCAATTCGGCGTAGGGGACGTTATTCAAATTGATTCTTTTAAAGGTACGGTTGAAGAGATCGGAATTCGCGTCACCCGGATTAAAAGCTGGACCGGTGAAGTACATATCATTCCTAACGGAAATATTAAACAAGTCACCAATTTCTCTACTTACAATTCGCTGGCGGTCGTCGATGTAACGATTCCACATCACTTGAATATTGACGATGCTACGCAAGTACTTAAAGAAACGGTTAAGCATGTACAAGAGCTTACGGAAGACATTGTGAAGGAGCCCGAAGTGCTTGGCGTTCAGGTAGTGGGTACAACGGATTTGAAAATCCGAATTATCGCGGAGTGCAAACCAACCCGGCAATTTAATGTGACAAGACTTTTGAACATAGAGATTAAGAAAAGACTCGACAGTGTGCAAATCGATACTAGCAGCTAAAAAGGCGGTGACGGACGTATGGAGAAAAAGCAGTATCAGCTTGGCGATATTGTGCAAATGAAAAAGCCCCATCCGTGTGGCACCAATGAGATGGAAATCATACGGATGGGTATGGATATTCGAATTAAATGCGTAGGCTGTAAACACAGTGTTCTAGTGCCAAGAACGAAGTTCGAAAGCAAGTTGAAAAAGGTGCTTCGATCCAACGCAGATCAAGCGGAAGAAACGACTTAAAATTGATTTGGAAAAGCACTTGCGAGAGTGAAGGATTTTTGATATAATGAATCCTGTTCTCGCGTTTTATTGGAAAGGTACCCAAGAGGCCCAAGGGGGCTGACTCGAAATCAGCTAGGCGTCGCGAGGCGTGCGTGGGTTCGAATCCCACTCTTTCCGTACAAGCTATGACAATGAAGGTCTTCTGCCTATGCAGAAGGCTTTTTTTAATTTTCAGGGATGTCATTGGTTCCACGTGAAACATTTTAGAGGCTTTTTACGTCTGGAAAGATGTAGAGGGCTTTTTTGCTTATGGGCTTATGTCTGTCGTGCAGGGATAAAATGTTGAAAAGAAAGCAAAATAAGCTCATATCTGCGTTTGGCAACATGAAGGAGGTAAGCGTAATGAGAAGTTGGTTGATGATGTTTCTGGTACTGGCCTTAGTCGCTACAGGCTGCGCTAAAAAGAATGAGGGTGCAACCCCTAGTCCAACAACGGGAGCGAGCGTTGCGCCTTCTGGAGGGGCTTCTGGGACGCCTAGCGCGACAAGCGGAACGAGCGGAGGAACAACGGCTACAGCGACGCCAGCGGCTGGCAGCAAGGACACAGCACAGGAAGAGCCTCCTCCTCAAATTACGAAGGAGCAGGCCGATAAGATAAGCATGACAAGTACGTATGATGATTTGGTGAAGGAGACAGGGTCCAAAGGCAAGCTGGTCAAAGATGAGAACGGCAAGAAGACATATGATTTTGCGATTTCTAATCAACCAGGGTACTATATGCAGATCGTCTTTTTTTCGGATGGGAAGATTTCGGAGAAGAGAGTTTACCAGAAATAAGAAGGAGGCCGTGCAGCTTAGCTTAGCTGTACGGCCTTTCTTTTATAAAGAGGAAGTTATCGAATCTGTGCCTTTATCTATCACTTTATCGCCATTGTTTGAACCCAAATTACCGAAAAGTACGGTTTCCCGGCAGTTCGCGTCAGCGATCCGGATAGGGGCTTTGGTGCAGCGAATGAGGCTATTGCCCGCCAGGTGATTACGATCCGAGTATGAGCCGCTTTCTTTTCCATCGGATGCAATTCGAATACCGTCGACTTTCACATCGCGGATCATATTCTGCCCAATCCGGTTATCGTAGGCATTGATGAGAACTAACCCGGAATCACCGATGTTGGCGAGCTGGTTATGGGAGATATGATTACAGCGAGGCCGCTCCAGTTTAGCGTCCGCATTACCGATTAGCTGAATGCCAATATCGTCGATCTCGTTCATGATATTGTTCATAATACTATTAGATACACAGTTTCCTCTAAGACGTATGCCGAACGTATATCCCGTACTTCCGCTTGAATTAGCGAATGCCTCCATGATGTTATCTGAAATCGTATTAAAAGAGCATGGCTTTTCTTTCGGTTTGGAAAGGAGTTCAACCCCGGATTGAAAGCATTTTTGCATGCGATTGCGAGCGATATAACACTGGCGGCTGCCATTGGTCAAAAAAATGGAGGATTGGAACATCGTCGAGAATTGATTATGTACAATCTGATGATCTGCACCATTGCTGCACCAGATGCCGAATCCTTGTGTATCGTAATCCAGCGCTCCGATTAATGAATCGAACAAGCAATTCTCAATAGTAACGCGGCTCGAATCTTGAGATTTGACGCCATTGTCGATCATGGAAAACGTACAATCGGAAATATGGATATCTGTTGCTTGGATCAACGAGATTCCGCTTTCTGCGATAGGAACAGAAGTACCGCCGTATGAGCCGGTTCCTTGAAACGCAAGACTTTGTATGCGCACATGTTGAACAGCAGTTAAATTAAAGAGGCCAAATTTGTTGGAGAACGAACGAATAATACTGTTGCTGCCTGCTCCCATAATCGTAACATTGGAGCTTATGCGCAGCGGTAGTTTAAGCGAGTACATCCCTGGGGGAATGAAGACAATGCCGCCGGAAGCCGCAGCCGTATCGATTGCGCTTTGAATATAGGGAGCGTCGTCTTCATCGTAGCGGCGGTTGCCGCTGGCTCCGAAATCTTTGACATTGTAGATAAGCGTAGAAGCCGCCGCCGCTTGAGCAGTGGAACTGTTCGAGAACAAGTCTCCAGCCGCTAAGGCGAGTCCTGCAGCGCCAAGCGAAGAGAGCAGTTTTCTACGGCTGAAAGAGGTAGAACTCTGATTCTGATGGGAAGGATTCAAATCAGCTAGCTGGCTCTCACGTTGTCTATCGTTATTTTCGTTCAAAAAAATCACCTCACTGCAAGGATGGTAGATATAGTAAATTATAGATGAAAGCTAGTAGAACGGAAAGAGCAAAAATACGGCCGAATAAGAGTTAATAGTTTGTTAATAATCCATTTAGATGTATTCAATAAGCGTATATTACAATACTAGTAAGGAAACGTTTCCCGTACATTGTTTTTTAAAAGGAGAACCGAGATGAAACTTAGTAAAAAATCAGTGACCGTACTTTCATTCACGATTGGAGCCTGTTTATTCGTATCTACCGCATTCGCCGATACCTTGCTTGGATCCGGTTATGACCGGTTGAAAGGCTCAGCCAAAAATACCGCAACTCTCATGGAGAATGATCTGAAAAATTATACGATTGAGACATTGTATACATTAAAAGATAACGATCAAACTCTTTTCCAAAGTTCCAACTCTCAAAAAATGGATGTAGATAAGCAAATGTCGGAAGTCCTTGAGGCAACGAAAACCGCAAAAGGCGAAACGACTTCCAGGTATACTTATACCGATAAAAAGCAGTCCGTTTATAAAAACGGAACGGACAATACTTACTATGTCACAGAATATCCGGCTAATGTGAACAGGAAAGGGCCTGCCGAGTTCAAAAATCCTTTCAAAGAGAAGGGCGCACAAGAAATCGAGAAGATTGTTGACGCCGTGGTTGGCGGTCTGAAAGACTATGTGCAAGTAGAGGAAGGGGCAAATGGCGGAAAAGTATATGCGGGCAGCTTGTCTGAAGCGCAGGTACCGGCTCTCATGAATGCTGTCTCATCCTTTGGCATTAAGCAGATGCTGAACACGGATAAAGAGTTTCCAGAGATAGAGAGCGATGTTTTTGTGAAAAAGGTTATTGGATCGGCGGTTGAAAATAAAGCAGGCTATCTGGAAAATGTAACGGGTGATATTACACTTTCCGGAAAAGATAAAAACGGCGTTCTGCATAACTTGAACCTGAATATCATGGTAAAGCTTTCTGAGATTGGCAATACGAAGATTGCTACGCCGGACCTGACAGGCTCTAATGTTGAAAAGGTGAGCTATACGGGAGGATTTAGCAGCAAGTACGTAGGAACATATAAAAACAATATCGTCATGGAGAAAGACGGCAAGTTCGTAAAAATCGGCGAGAGAACAGTTGAAATCACAAGCGTAGACGACGGTAAAGTGAAAGGAAAATATTCCGAAACCGTAATTCCTGGATTTGAGGGCCAGTATCCGGATAAAGATGCGTTTGATTTTGAGTATAATTCGTCGACATCTACAACGTTTACGTATAAGAATGCTAAGGGCGAACAGAAAAACGGTTCGATCCGTCAAAGCAATGCAGGCAAGATTTATTTTGAAATGAATATTGAGATCATTGACGAGAATTCGTACAGATCGGAATCCAAACCGTATTACGACGGCGAATTAAGTCGCATATTTGAATAAAACAGAAGTTCAGGAGGCTGCGGATGCGGCTTCCTGAGCATTTTTACGGGAGCTGATACAAGTTGACAGTTAAGGCGATGGAAATAAGCGGATTAACGAAGTCATTTAAAAATGGCCGGGGAATCAGCGAGTTGAACTTAGATGTGGATCAAGGCGACATCTTCGGTTTCTTGGGACCAAACGGCGCAGGGAAGACGACAGCCATGAAGATGATAACAGGACTCATGAAGCCGGACCGTGGCGATGTGAAGATTTTCGGCGCCAGCATTACGGAGGACTATGTCAATGCTATGAAGCATGTAGGCTGTATGATCGAAACGGCAGAATCGTATCCCTACTTAAGTGCAAATGAGAATCTGAAGTTGTTCGCAAGATTTTATCCGCAAGTTGATCAGAAGCGAATTGATGAGTGTCTCGAGATAACAGGCATGTTGAAATATAAAAATGAAAAATCTCAAAAATTTTCGCTCGGGATGAAACAAAGGCTGGGGATCGCGGCCGCTATCTTGTCAAAACCAAAGCTGCTCATTTTGGACGAGCCTTTAAACGGACTTGATGTAGAGGGGATGCTGGAAATGAGAAAATTGATCAAACAGCTTTCTCAGGAAGAAGGTACGACCTTTTTTATTTCCAGCCACTTGATCCATGATGTGGAACTAACGTGCTCTAGGATTGGGATTATTTACGGAGGCAAGCTTGTAAACGTAGAATATACCCAGAATATCCTTTCGTATTATTCATCGCTTGAAAACTTTTTTGTTAGTGAGGTGGACAGGAATGGGCGGGTTTAACGCTGCGTTTAGGAATGAATCGGTAAAGTTGCTGAAAAAGAAAAAAATAATGGCAGCCGCCATTTTGTCCGTTCTTGCCGTAATCATTGGGCAGCTTGCTGTCACGACGATTAAACATGGTCTTGGATTAAGGGTTGTAGGGAGCGCTGAATTTCCCATCGTGGTTTTATCGTTTATTACTTATACGTTGTTGCCGCTGTTTGCTATTTTTGTAGCGATCGATATGTTTAACGGCGAGTCTTCATCGAATACAATGAAAATAACGCTTTTAAGACCGGTCTCCCGATTTGGCGTTTTTAGTGCGAAGGTATTAAATTTAGCTTTGTTTATTGCGGGGAACCTTTTGTTTGTTATGCTGCTTTCTCTGCTTGTAGGATTCGTATTTAATCCCTCGTCTGCTAGCTTTATGGGGATCGTAAAGGTGTTCTTATCTTATGGTTTAACATTTTTCCCTGTATTCGTGTTTGCACTTATCGTAGTCCTGTTGTCTAATGTGATTCAGGGAGGACTAGCCGTCTTTTTCCTTTCAATTCTTGTGTTTATCGGGTTCAATTTTCTAGGTATTGTGTTTTCGTCCTATTCAAGTTTTTTCATTACGTCGATGTTTGACTGGTATACGCTATGGCTTTCCGAATCGATTAATATGTTTAAGATATTCCGTCAAATATTAATCATGTCAGGCTGTGGTATCATGTTATTTACAACGGGGTATTATTTGTTTGACAGTAAGGATATATAGGAAAGGAATAAACATGCACTTAACCAAACGTTTTTTCACGATGAATGCGCTGACGGTACTGATTTCCATTGGTTTGACGATGTTGGCCGTAATCATATTCGTGGCTGCGTATACGAAGGTTTTTGGCCGCGAAGCCGGGATGAAGGAGATTCAGAAGGTGTTTGAAGCGAGGGCGGCGATCAGCGAGATCCAAAGAGAAGCGCAGTCCCTCAAATTCGAGCAGCTTAGGGATCATAACTATCAGCAGCAGCTCTCTGATCGGGTTAAAGCTTTGGATGCCAGTGCGATTATTATTATAAATAGAGAAGTTCTGTACGCTACACAAAATTTCAATAAGATCGATATCGAGAAAAGCCTCATGCTGTCCGGAGATGGTTCTAATCGGAGCGAGCTTGAGCTCGATGGGAAGATCTACGCCTTCACCCGAACGGATTATAAACTTGCATCCGGCGATACGGGCATTCTGCTGCTGCTTGCGCCAATTAAGCTGAAGACGAACTTTTATATGCTGCTTGGCGTTTTTACGTTCGGCTTTTTCACCGTTGTTTTTCTGTTGCTGAATTTCTGGGTTTCGTACAAGTTCTCGCGCGGCATTATTATGCCGATTGCCAGATTGAAGGACGCCGCTATAAAGATCAGCGAAGGGGATTTAAGCAACGGGATCGCGGAAGAGGGCGAAGGAGAAGTTAGTGAGTTGTGCAGAGCACTGGAGATTATGAGGATTAGGTTGAAGGAATCGGTCTATTTGCAGCAAAAATATGACGATAATCGGAAGTTTCTTGTTTCAAGCATTTCACATGATTTAAAGACGCCAGTCACCTCCATCAAAGGCTATATTGAGGGCATTATAGACGGGGTAGCCAAGACACCTGAGAAGCTGGAGGAGTATCTGGAAACGGCGCGATCCAAAGCTATTCTGGTGAACGCCATGATTGACGATCTTCTTTTATACTCCAAGCTTGATTTGAACCAGATTCCATATCATTTTGAGAAAAGCGATTTAGCCGGTTATTTTGAGGATTGTGTCGCGGATCATAAGTATGAATGTGAAAAGGCCGGAGTGTCTATAGCGTTAATCACTGAATTAGAAAAGCCTGTCAAAGTTCTCATCGATCGCGAAAGATTCAGGAGGGTCATACAGAACATTCTAGATAATGCTGTGATGTATGCAGACAAGGAGAACGGAAAGATTGCCATTATATTAAGGGAAACACGAACGTCCGCGATTATAGAAATTAAAGATAACGGGAGAGGAATTCCCGAGGACAAGCTTCCCTATATTTTTGAACGATTTTATCAGGTAGATCCCTCAAGAAAAAGCGGCAGCGGACTAGGCCTTGCAATTGCCAAGCAAATTGTAGAAGGGCACGAAGGGACGATATGGGCTAAGAGCGTTGTAGGAGAGGGGACTCGCATGATGATTTCCCTTAAGAAGCTGTAGATTGCCGGGAGGATATGATGAAAAAGATTCTAATTATTGAGGATGACCAAAGCATTGCCAACTTGCAGCGGGATTATCTTGAGTTGAGCGGTTATTCGGTCAAGACGGTAAACAGCGGATTAGCGGGGCTGAGAGCTCTAAAGGAAGAGGAATTTCAGCTCATTATACTGGATATCATGCTGCCGGATAAAGACGGATTCGAGGTTTTGAAAACCGTGCGCGAGCAGGATGATATTCCTGTGCTGCTAGTGTCGGCGCGAGCGGAGGAGATTTACAAAATTAACGGCTTGGGTCTCGGCGCGGACGATTACATCACGAAACCGTTCAGCTCAGGCGAGCTGGTGGCCCGGGTTGGCGCTCATTTGAAAAAATTCGAACGGATGAAAGAGCGGTTCGGGAAGGGGAATGAGGGGAGCACGATCCAGGTTCGAGGCCTCGAGATTCAGAAAGATGCCAGAAGAGTATTTGTGAACGGAAATGAAGTCGTTTTGGCGCAAAAGGAGTTCGAACTGCTTCTATTTCTGCTGCAGAACGCCAACCGGGTGTTTGGCAAAGAGGAGCTTTTTGAGAGAATCTGGGGGATGGATGCGATGAGCGACGCCTCTACGGTAACGGTCCATATTGCCAGAATCAGAGAGAAAATTGAGGAAATCCCGTCTAAACCCCAATACATAGGAACGGTGTGGGGATCGGGATACAGGTTTATGGTTTGACCGCCCAAAAGAAAAGCTGGCCCTAAAGTAGGTGAACTACATAAATAGGGCCAGCTTTTGATTCCTCTAATAGTTCCTATCGCGGTTTCGATAGCTGACGGAGAACCGATCGATGACATAGCCGACAAGCGCCCATGTCGCGATCGTCAACGCATAGATGATAAGCATCCGGAACATGGATATTTCATGGACGTTCGTGAATGTGGATGCAAACCAAGCAGGTACGCTAAGCGCATAGAAAATCATGTAGAAGGCATCATGATCGTGAAATAAATAATGAACTAAGCAAAGGGCCGCGCCGATGAAGGTAAACAGCCAAGTAAACGTGGATGTTCTCATGGTGAATTTCTCCTAGTTAAGGCTTTTTACGGTGCCATTTCCGATTATGGTTGGTGTTAGCCGGAAATCGGTCGCCTTTTTTTAATGTGACTATTTTCGGATTTTCAATTCCCATATGAACGGCATTCTCGCCCATCTCGATGTAAACGCCGTCGTTAGGTACATGATCGCCTTCATTGAATACTGTCCATTCACCCACATGGATCACCTCGTCGGAAGATTTTCAATCAGGCTTAGATTGCCCTTCTGAAGAGGAAGCATGTATGCAGCGCATTGCCATGTTCATCCTTGTGTGAAAGACTTGTAATCTGTCGTGCAATTTGCTATAGTATTCAGGTGCGAGTTTTGAAAAAGAATCCTCGCTCCTTGCTCCTTCCCTTGTGAGAACAAGGTTGACAGGGGCCGCTTAGTCCAAAAGGAGGTGACATACATGCGCAAATATGAACTGATGTACATCATTCGTACTGACGTTGAGCAAGAAGTTGTTCAATCTACAGTAGAAAAGTTCCAAGGCATCATCACGAACGGTGGAGGCGAAGTCTCCAAACAGGACCTGATGGGCAAACGCCGTCTTGCGTATGAGATCAATAAGTTCCGTGACGGGCACTACGTGCTTGTACACTTCAACGCAGAACCTGCTGTTGTAGCCGAACTTGATCGCGTACTTAAGATTACGGATGAAGTTATCCGTCACTTAATCACAAACGACGTAGCTTAATTGCATGCCAGTATTTTCGTCAGGGGGAATGTTCTATGTTGAACCGTGTCATTCTTATCGGTAGATTGACCAGAGATCCAGAACTTCGTTATACGCCAGCCGGTGTAGCCGTTACGCAGTTTACTCTAGCAGTAGACCGCCCTTTCACAAGCGGAGGTTCGAAAGAACGCGAAGCGGACTTTATCAATATCGTCACGTGGAGGCAGCTTGCCGAAACATGCGCGAACTATTTGCGTAAAGGTCGTTTGACAGCTGTGGAAGGCCGAATTCAAGTACGTAATTACGACAACAACGAGGGCAAGAGAGTTTATGTGACCGAAGTGATTGCCGATAATGTGCGCTTCCTTGAATCCAGTAACAGTGCCGGAAGTCGTGAAGACGGTGGATCGAACGCAAACGCTAGCTACGGCGGCGGAAGCAGTGGCAATCGTGGCGGTGGATCGCGCGAGCAGCAGGATCCTTTCATCGATGACGGAAAACCGATCGACATTTCCGATGATGACTTGCCATTCTAAAGTAGAAAGGACTGAACAAACTAATGGCTTTCCAAAAAAGAGATAACAATAGTGAAGATCGCGGCGATCGCAAATTTGCTCCTCGTGGCAAAGGCGGTAAAGGCAAACGTCGTAAAGTTTGTTACTTCACAGTTAACAAAATCAAGCACATTGACTATAAAGACATTGAAACTCTCAAAAAGTTCATCAGTGAGCGCGGGAAGATTCTTCCTAGACGTGTAACTGGTACTTCCGCTAAGTACCAACGTGCATTGACGATCGCTATCAAGCGTTCCCGTACAATCGCATTGTTGCCTTACACAACGGAATAAGATTTGCTTAGAAGGCAGCTGTTTTCACGGCTGTCTTTTTTGTATGCCGAGAAGATGAGGACCGGGAGAGAAAGCACATGAAGATTCGCAAAGAGCAAGCTGAACATTACATATGGGGCGATGCCTGCGATGGCTGGTACTTGGAGCGGGATGCGGACAGAACGATCATTCAAGAGAGCATGCCGCCGGGAACGAGCGAGATTAAGCATCTGCATCAGAAGGCGAAACAGTTTTTCTTTATTTTACAAGGCGAAGCTGTGATGTGGATCGATGGTACGGACATTACGCTCAAGCCGCACGAGGGCTGTACGATTCAGCCTGGCGTGCCGCATCAAATCCGTAATGAGTCAACGGAGGCCGTTGAATTTCTCGTCATCTCTACGCCGTCCACCGCGGGAGATCGTACCGCTCTGTAGGGGCTTTCTTTTCTTGGTCTGTTTTGTGGTATAATTAACACAATAGTCTTTTGTAGGATGGGGAGAGATGACGGTTGCTGAATAGGGAAAAGGATGTAGACCTAGCCAGACGGGCCAAAGTCATTGAGTGGCTCAAGACAGAAGTCGTAGATCACGTAGCACACCTGCTGAAAGGCATATGGGAAGGCAGCCATGTCAAAATTGTCGACGGATTAGCCAGTTTGATTTCAAGCGGCTATATACTTGGGAGAAGATTGGGGATTTCCTATCGCAATTTGGACGAAGCCATTGTAGAGAAAATGAAGAAGCACCGCCAAGAGGGCCATCAACTTGAGGATTGGTATGGCGACATTTCATCGCTCGAAGAACATTTACGTAAGAGGTGAGCCCGGTTGGGGAATCGAAGTTGGCAAAGCATCATCTGGAGTGCGGTGACGATCCTGTCATTGCTGTCTCTAATGACGCCTTTTATTATTTTCACATTCAGTTTTCTCATGATCCCAGTTCTAATGTTGTATGTTAAATCCAGTACCAAGCGTTTTGTCATTAGCTATGTCATAAGCTTGCTCGTCGTTTATTTGCTTACCCAATGGCACGGGATATCCCTCATGTCCGTATCGCTGTTCTTCTTACCACCGGTATTGGTCATGGGTAATTTATATAAACGCAAAGCAGCCGCCAGATCGGTTCTGACAGCAGGAATCATCACGATTTTGGCGGAGTCGCTCCTAAGTCTGCTCATTGGCTACTCCCTCGGATTCGATCCGGTGGCGAAGTTCAAGCATTTCATGGTGGACAGTATCGCGAGCATGCCGCCGGGGATTCGGGACGTTTTGCCCAAAGATCAGGATTGGTATGTGAATTTCATTGTGCAAGTGATTCCGCTGTATCTAATTTTTGTAGCGCTGTTCTACACCTTTGTGACTCACGGCATCAGCCGCTGGCTGCTTAATAAAACAGGTGAAGGCATTCCGGGCTTGCGCCCGATGCGCGAATGGATGCTGCAGAAATCGTTGGTTTGGATTTACCTGATTGTGTTCGTGTTGGATTTGTTCACCAATCCGGCGTCGAATTCGTTGATCCCTACGCTGCTGATGAATGCTATGCCGCTCTTGATGCTGGCATTTGCCGTTCAAGCGATCTGTTTTCTGTTTTTCGTTGCTCATGCGAACAAATGGAAACCTGTACTACCGATCGTTGCGATGATTATCGTTTGTTTCATGCCTCCACTTTTTATCGTATACAGCTTATTAGGGGTATTTGATGTTGCGTTTCCAATCCGTGAACGGTTCAAGAAAAATTTATAGGATTAGGAGCTAGTTCGAATGCCGAAGTTCCTTTTAAAGCGGTGGCACGGTCAACACATCGTGTGGATTTTCGTTCTGCTCATCCTCATGACAGCTACGATCTATATGTTCAAATGGTGGCTGGGCGTTACGGCCTTCCTGATATGCGGGGTTTTGGCGTACTTCACGCTGCAAGCGGAAACGGCTTTCCGCAACGAGCTGAACACGTACGTCGGCACGATTACGCATCGGGTCAAGAAGGCGGGCAACGAGGTGATGAGCGCTCTTCCTATCGGAATTATTTTATATAATGAAGAGAAGCGCATCGAATGGCACAACCCGTTTGTGGCGAGAATGCTGGGGCAAGATTCCGTTATCGGCGAGCCGCTGTACGATTATTTCCCGGACTTGAAGAACCGGAAAGATAAGAGCGAGAAAGTAGATCTGACCATCGGAAAGTTCATTTACCAAGTATGGATCCGGCCCGAAGAAAGGCTGCTCTATTTCCGGGAAATCACAGAACATGCGAATTTGGCGAGGAAGTACGAGGATGAGAAAACGGCGATCGGCATCGTCATGATGGATAACCTGGAGGAGTCGACGCAGGGGCTGGATGATCAGACGCGCAGCATCATGCTGGCGAAAGTGACGGGCGAGATTACGGAATGGGCCCAGAAGCATCAGCTGTATTTGCGCCGGACGTCTTCGGACCGCTTCCTTATTCTGATGGATCAGAAGGCGCTTCGTCAGCTGGAGCAGACCCGGTTTGAAATCCTGGACGATGTGCGGGATTTGACGATCGAGAACAAGCTGCCGATGACGCTGAGTATCGGGATTGCTTCCGGCGCCGAAGAGTTGACGGAGCTTGGCCAAATGGCGCAGATGGGGCTGGATATGTCCTTGGGCCGCGGCGGCGATCAAGTGACGGTCAAGGTGGGCCAGAGACTGTCCTTCTATGGCGGAAGAACGAATGCCGTGGAGAAACGCACACGTGTAAGAGCAAGGGTCATCTCTCACGCTTTGCGTGATTTGATGAAGGATAGCGATAAGGTCATCATCATGGGCCATCGGTTCCCGGATATGGACTGCATCGGGGCATCGATCGGCATCTTGAAGGCCGTGCAAGTAGTCGGCAAGGAAGGCTATATCGTGCTGGAGAGCGTGAATCCGTCGATTCAGAAGGTGATGGAAACGATCGCCGGCGATGAGCGGCTGCACCGCTGGTTCATTACGCCGGAACAGGCGATGCAGATTACAACGCAGCGTACTCTGGCCGTTGTGCTGGATACGCACAAGGCTTCTATGGTAGCCGAGCCAAGGCTGCTCCAGCAGACACACAGGATCGTGGTGGTCGATCACCATCGCCGCAGCGAGGAGTTCATCCATGACGCGACACTGGTCTATATGGAGCCTTATGCGTCCTCTACGTGCGAGCTGGTGACCGAGCTGCTTCAGTACATCAACGAGAAGCTGACGATGGAAGTGCTGGAGGCTACGACGCTGCTGGCCGGCATCGTGGTCGATACGAAGAGCTTCAGCCTTCGGACAGGGGCGAGAACGTTCGAGGCCGCCTCGTATTTGCGCCGGAACGGGGCCGATTCCGCGCTCATTCAGCGGCTGCTGAAGGAGGATCTCGATTCGTATATCGAACGGTCTGAAGTGATTAAGCATACGGAAACGATCCACGAGCACATCGCGTTGGCAGTTGCTGAGCCAAATCGCAAATATTCTCAGTTGATGATCGCGCAAGTTGCTGATACATTGTTGAATATGACGAATATTATGGCTTCCTTTGTCATCGCGGAACGGCCGGATGGACTTGTTGGCATCAGCGCCAGGTCGCTGGGACAGATGAACGTCCAACTGGTGATGGAGCGGCTGGGCGGCGGCGGGCATTTGACCAATGCGGCGACGCAGCTGGATGGCACGACATTAGAGGAAGCAACGAACCGATTGAAGAAAGTACTTGATGAGATGCAGGAAGAGGAGGGACTTTTCGAATGAAAGTCATTTTACTGAAAGACGTTAAAGGCCAAGGGAAAAAGGGCGAAATCAAAGAAGTATCCGAGGGCTATGCACAGAATTTCCTCATTGCGCAGGGGCTAGCGGCTCCCGCGACTACCGGAACGGTGAAGGTGCTGGACAATCAGAAGAAAGCGGAGCAGCGCCGTAAGGATCAAGAGAAAGCCGATGCGAAGACGCTAGGCGAGAAGTTGAACGAAATGACCGTTCAAATCAAGGCGAAAGCTGGTGAAGGCGGTAGATTGTTCGGCGCTATTCCGAGCAAGCAAATCGCAGAGGTGCTGGAGAAGCAATATAAGATCGTGATCGATAAACGCAAAATCGTCCTTGAAGAGCCAATTCGTACGCTTGGCGTAACCAAAGTGCCTGTGAAGCTGCACAGCGAAGTTACAGCTAGCTTGAACGTGCAAGTTCTGGAAGAGAAGTAAGCGACAGAGAAGGCTGATTAGAGTCCCTAGGAGGGGCTCTTCTCTATTGTTTGGTATCAAGCGCAAATCTACTAAACTATGAAAAGAAAGGCGGGTACTGAAGCATGAGCGGAGACAATATGTTTATGGATCGCGTACCCCCTCAAAATATAGAAGCCGAGCAAGCTGTGCTCGGCGCGATTTTGATTAACAGCGACGCTTTGATTACGGCGATGGAACGAATTACAAGCGACGATTTCTACCGGGGAGCGCATCAACGGATTTTTGAGGCGATCGTGGAGCTGGCCGAAGATCAGGAGCCGGTCGATCTGATTACGCTCACGTCGCTACTGCAGAACAAGCAGCAGCTGGAGGAGATCGGCGGCGTTACGTATCTCTCCGAGCTCGCCAATGCGGTGCCGACGGCGGCTAACATCGACTACTACGCGGCTATCGTCGAGGAGAAGTCCATGCTTCGCCGCCTGATCCGCACAGCGACCCAAATCGTCACCAATGGCTACGCCAATGAAGAGGACGTAGGGTCAATGCTGAGCGAAGCGGAGGCGAAGATCCTGGAGATCTCGCAGCGCCGCAGCTCGAGCGGTTTCGTCGTCATTCGCGATGTGCTCATGGAAGTCTTCGAGAAAGTAGAGTCCCTCTACTCGAATAAAGGGGGAGCTACGGGCGTTCCTTCGGGCTTCGTCGATCTGGACAAGATGACGTCCGGCTTCCAGCGCTCCGACTTGATCATTCTGGCGGCGCGTCCTTCCGTAGGTAAAACCGCGTTCGCGCTGAACGTTGCGCAGAACGTCGGGGTGCGCGCCAAGGAAACCGTCGCGATTTTCTCGCTCGAGATGGGCGCGGCGCAGCTCGTTCAACGTATGGTCTGCGCCGAGGCGAACGTCGATGCGAACCGCATGCGGACGGGGTATCTCGAAGGCGACGACTGGGAGAAGCTGACGATGGCCATTGGCGCCTTGTCGGAGGCGAATATTTTCATCGACGATTCGGCCCAGATTACGGTCGCGGATATCCGCGCGAAATGCCGCCGTCTTCAGCAAGAGAAGGGGCTCGGCATGATCTTGATCGACTACTTGCAGTTGATCGCCGGCCGCGGCAAGGGCGACAACCGTCAGCAGGAGGTCTCCGAGATCTCCCGTACGCTGAAGCAAATCGCGCGTGAGCTCAACGTACCGGTCATCGCGCTCTCGCAGCTCAGCCGGGGTGTTGAGCAGCGGCAGGACAAACGTCCGATGATGTCTGACCTTAGGGAATCGGGCTCCATCGAGCAAGATGCCGACATCGTAGCGTTCCTGTACCGGGACGATTACTACGATAAAGAATCCGAGAAGAAAAATATTATCGAGATTATTATTGCCAAACAGCGTAACGGTCCCGTAGGGACGGTAGAGCTGGCGTTTTTGAAGCAGTTCAATAAGTTCGTGAACATGGATCGAAGTCATCAAGAAGCGGCGGCCGCGCAGTATTAGCGGTCTGCTGCTTTTTTTGGTTGAAGGGGAAGCTGCAGGACGCTATTTGGCTAGAAGCAGCACTTTTCGGCAAGGGAAAGGGAACTAGGGTCCTCTATTTCACCATTTCGAGCAACTAACTGGATCATTGAGATGGAATTAGACCCTGTAGTTCCCCTAGGGTGCCAGAAATTCCGCTTTTCACAGAAATAAGGGAGTGGAGTTCCCTCAATCGGTCGTATATCCTTCTTATACGCGCAGTTTCATAGGACTAACCTAATAGTTTGACCAATATCCGAACGATTATACAAGTGCCTTTATTATTGTTCGTTTTTCATTGACTTTGCGTAGGGGGACTGCTACACTAAAGACGGTGAAAAAAACCTTGTTCGTCTGCCTGCACGATTAGTACTCAGCAGGGCAGCTTCGAGTTAAGGTCGTTTTTCATGCCGAAAGGGAGGTCCCCTTCTTGCAGATCACTGCCGGAGAGGCCTGAGTGTTCCTTCGGTGAGTAGTGGACGCTGAATGCTTTAGCGCTTTAACGAGGTCCAATTTTTTCAGTGGTACGAAAGCCATAACGGCTCATTATGGGTGACTCGTCACCGTACGGAGGTAAGTGCATATGTCAACGGTTGTTGTTGTCGGAACGCAATGGGGAGATGAAGGAAAAGGTAAAATCACGGATTTCTTAGCGGAATCCGCTGAGGTTGTTGCTCGTTACCAAGGCGGTAACAATGCAGGCCATACGATCATTATCAGCGGCAAAAAGTATAAGCTGACGATGATTCCTTCCGGTATTTTTTATCAAGAAAAAGCTTGTGTCATCGGGAACGGTATGGTTATTAACCCCGCTGCACTCATTGAAGAAATTAACTACATTCATGATAATGGTTTTTCGACAAAAAATTTAAACATCAGTGATCGCGCGCATGTTATTATGCCGTATCATCTGGTGCTGGACGGTCTGGAAGAAGATCGTAAAGGCGATAGCAAAATCGGCACGACCCGCAAAGGGATCGGACCTTGTTATATGGATAAAGCGGCGCGCAACGGAATCCGGATTGCGGATTTGATGGATGCCGAAGAATTCGAATTGAAGCTTAGACGCATTATTGCTGAGAAAAACGTGTTGATCGAGCAAGTGTACGGTTCCAAAGGCTTGGATGTCGAACCGATTCTTAAAGAGTACCTCGCTTACGCAGAAATCATTCGTCCTTATGTAACGGACACTTCTGTCGTGTTGAACGAGTACATCGATCAAGGACGCAGAGTGCTGTTCGAAGGCGCACAAGGCGTTATGTTGGATATTGACCAAGGCACATACCCGTATGTCACTTCCTCCAACCCGACGGCTGGCGGCGTGTGTATCGGTTCCGGCGTAGGTCCGACGAAGATCCACAACATCATCGGCGTAGCGAAAGCCTATACGACTCGTGTCGGTGACGGTCCGTTCCCAACGGAATTGAATAATGAAATTGGCGATTGGATTCGCGAAAAAGGTTTCGAATACGGTACGGTAACAGGCCGCCCGCGCCGTGTCGGCTGGTTCGACAGTGTCGTTGTACGTCACGCAAGACGCGTTAGCGGCATCACTGGGCTGTCCTTGAACTCTATCGACGTTCTGACAGGACTCGAGACGGTGAAAATTTGCACAGGCTACATGTACCGCGGCGAGCTTATCGAGCACTATCCGGCTAGCTTGAAAGCTATCTCCGAGTGCGAAGCCGTGTACGAAGAGCTTCCGGGCTGGTCAGAAGATGTGTCCGGCGCGCGTTCGCTGAGCGATCTGCCTGAGAATGCAAGACATTACGTAGAGCGGATTTCGCAGCTTACAGGCATTCCAATCGCGATCTTCTCCGTAGGCCGCAACCGCGAGCAAACGAATTTGGTTCGTCCGATCTACGCTTAATCTATAATACAAAATCCTCTAGGCTCATCAGCAGCTTAGAGGATTTCTTTTTGCCTAATGGGATTTAATGGGCGCGAATTCGTCAATACTGGGAGGGAGGAAGCAGATCTATGTGGCAGGAGTGATTGCGAAAATGAAAGTATTAGCGTGGCTGGGGAAGATCGTCATAAGCACTGTTCTTATTACATCCATCACCATGTTTACGACATGGTATGTCGTAAACATGTATGTTGAGGATATATTTCGACAATATCAGATACCGGCATTGGGTAAAAAGGTTCAATTTAGCGATTTTACTTCAAGATTGGCGGAAGAGCTGAATATAGTTATGCGTAAAGACGGAGGGAAGCAAGCTGCCCCGGCGCAAAGCCCTTCAGCAGCAGTAAAGCCTGCTCCTAGTCCCAGCCCGTCTGCAAGCGCGTCTACGGACGCAGAAGCTAATAGCGCATCAACATCCCAAGGCGTTAAGGATGATGCCGTAGCCGTCATGGGCCGGGTGAGCGATGCAAACGAGCATAAGAAAGAGATTGTCCTGTCGACGGAGGACTTCGCTAAGAAGAAAGAAGCGCTGTCCAGCGAGGATAAAATGAAAATATTTTCCCTCGTTATTGCGAAGCTGCCGCAAAGCGAGGTGCAGCATCTGTCCGGTTTGCTGGAGGAGGGGATTACGGCCGATGAGCTCGAGCAGATCAATGAGATGCTCAAAAAGTATTTAAGCGAAACGGAATTAAAGCAGTTGATGGACATCTTGAACAAGTACTAGCATCCCTAGAGGGAGGACTAATGCCTAATGGAGCTGCCCGCCGTATTTGATAATCGTATCTTCGGCCTGACGGTAGCGTGATTTCTCTACGCATACTGTGAGCGCATAGGAGGGCTCGGCTGCCGAGAAGCTATGCAGAGATTGTGCCAGACCGCTGCTAAGCGCATCGTGATGAGGCTCGCCGCCATAGTTGAATTTGATGTCCAGCACGCCTTGAGATCGAAGAATTTCAGCTGTTTTCTCCATCGTAAAGCGATCTGCGAATGTAGCATGCAAGTTAATTTCCATGTCTAAGTTCCCCTTTCAAATTTTCACTCAAATTCGTCATTTCTCGTAATGAGGTACACAATCTCTTGGATTTCTATACAAAAAAATGAAACTTTAACGTCTTCTTTTGGCGCTGGACACGAATCTATCACATGGATATCGAGTATTTTGTTGAAATAGGCAGAGAAAGTGTGTTAAATTTAACAAAAGGAAGACATCCTTTTATGGGTATTATGTCTAATCAAGGTTTATTTATGTATCTGTGGATGCAAAACCGTTCAAAGGGAGAAGATCATGACAGGTTTCAGGGGTATGCGCTTTGTCAAGGATCTCATTAAGAGATTCACGCCGAAGCGAGAAAGCTTGACCGGAAATGAATCAGTATCAGAGAAGCAGCTGGAAGAAGTAACGACAACTACGACGCTAACGGTAATCAAACGACATAAATGGTCTATAGTTCTGGGAGTTGGCGCAATCGCGCTAACAGGGGTAATTACGTTTGCCGGTCATCAGTATGTGCAGGCGAATATGGTAAATGTATATCACGTGATGCTCGACGGCAAAGAAATAGGTGTCGTCAGCGACAATAAATTGATTGATGAATATAAGCAGCAAAGACCGCAAGAAGTACAAAAGAATTTCCCGGATGTTCATGTCGTGCTTAAGACTGACGGAGTCACCTACACGCCTGAAAAGGCTTACAGCCCGCCAACGGATGATGCAGCTGTCATCGCTACACTTAATAAGGCATTAGTGCCCCAACCGGTCGGGGTCGAATTGAGGGTAGACGGCAAAGTCATCGCGATTGTGAAGGATCAGCAGACGGCTGATCGAATTCTTGATCAGGTAAGTGCGCCTTTTGCGCCAAAAGCCAAGGAATCCAGCAAGGTTGCTGCTCTATCTGCAAGCTTGGGCGAGGATATTTCGACGGCTCCGTCGGAGCTCGAGAAGGTGGAATTCGTCCAGCAAGTCGATAAGGTGGAAGTGCCGATCGATCCGGAGGATTTGGCAAAACCCGACGATGTCGTGAAGAAATTGACGACCGGCGATGTGACGCCTGCGAAGTATACGGTTGTTGAGGGAGATTGCGTCTCCTGCATCGCGAAGAAATTAGGAATTACGAAGCAATTTATTTATGATAAAAATCCAGGTCTTCAGGATGATAAGTTGAAGATTGGCAATCAGCTTGATGTAACGGTACTTAAGCCGACGCTGTCCGTCAAAACAACGGAAAAAATCGTGAAGAACCAAGAGATTCAGTACGATACGGAATATGAGAAGGACGATTCGCTTCGCGTTGGCGTTGTTCAACCGATTTCGCCAGGAAAGAACGGGCTGAAGAAGGTAACGATCCAAGTAACGAAAGTCGATGGTTTGATGACGAACGAGCAGCTCGTTGACGAAGAAATCATTGATCAACCGGTTACGGCTAAGGTGAAAAAAGGGACGAAAGTCATTAAAGGCGAAGGCACAGGGAAATTCGCATGGCCTGTCGTTTCCCCGAGTATCTCGAGCACGTTCGGCGTCCGGTGGGGCAAGCTTCACAAAGGTATCGATATTACAGGCAACAAAAGCATCATGACGGCAGACAACGGCAAAGTAACGGAAACCGGCTACAAATCGGATTACGGCAATTATATTATTATTAATCATTTGAACGGTTACGAGACGTTGTATGGCCATCTGAGCAAAATTACGACGACCGAAGGCTCGATCGTTGAAAAAGGCGATAAAATCGGCATTATGGGAAGTACAGGCGATTCTACAGGCGTCCATTTGCATTTTGAAATTCACAAAAACGGCAGCTTGGAAAATCCTTTGAAGTATTTAAATCGTTAACTTACATATGAGGCAAGGTCAAACCGGACAATCGGGGGCCTTGTCTCTTTTTAGTTGAATATATGATAAAATAGAGGGTAGTATGCAAGGAATAGGACGAGGCTGTAGTTTATTCTGAAGTAGGCGGTGGTAGGTTTGTTTGGGAAAATTCTCGTGGTGGACGACGAACAACCGATTGCAGATATTTTGAAATTTAATTTGGAAAAAGAGGGCTATCAGGTGATATGTGCCTATGATGGCGGAAGCGCTGTAGAGCTTGCTTTCTCTGAGCAGCCCGATCTTATATTGCTGGATCTCATGCTTCCCGTAAAGGACGGCATGGATGTGTGCCGGGAGGTTCGTTCGAAGCTGAACACCCCGATTATTATGCTGACGGCCAAAGATACCGAGTTGGATAAGGTGCTTGGCCTTGAAATGGGCGCAGACGACTATGTGACCAAGCCATTCGGCACGAGAGAGCTGCTGGCCCGCGTCAAGGCTCACTTGCGCCGGCAGACGAAAGCGCAGACGGCTCCGAGCGAATCGGACACCCAGCGCAACGGGATGCGGATTCATGCTTTATTCATCGATAACGACATGTACATGGTGTACAAAGACGGGGTGCCGCTCGATTTGACGCATCGCGAGTTCGAGCTGATTCAATACTTGGCCAAAAATTCCGGCAAAGTGATGACGCGCGAGCACCTGCTGCAAGCGGTGTGGGGGTTTGAATATTTCGGCGACGTGCGCACCGTCGATGTTACGATACGCCGGCTGCGCGAGAAGCTGGAGACAGATCCAAGCCGTCCGGAATACATCATGACGCGCAGGGGGCTTGGCTATTTGATGCGCAGCCCTAAAGCCGGAGGCTTCTAAGCATGAGGGGCATCCGCTTCTTCCAATCGATCCAAGCGAAGCTGATTATTGTGTATGTCCTGCTTATCTTGATAGCGATGCAGCTCATTGGGGTGTATTTCTACAAGACGGTGGAGACCTATTTCAAGAACGACTTCTTGGTTTCACGCAACAGCCAGGTCACGCTGCTGGCGGGCTTTGTGGGTTCCTACCTCACAGGCGATCAGGACAGCAAGAACGCTGCCGAAGGCAAGAAAACTTATGCCGATTTAAACGAGTTCGTCAGCAATTTATTTTCGATTAATAATGCCGAAATTCAAATTATAGATGCCAACGGGAACGTCATCTCCACGTCGGTTCCCAACCATCTGAAGCAAAAAAACACGCAGCCGGAAGTGATCAGGGCGCTGCAGGGGATTAAGGACAACCAGCGCATTTTCACCGATGAGGACGGCTATCGGAAGGTGATTATCGCCAAGCCCGTAGGCAGCGGTGTGCGCGTCTTGGGCGCTGTTTATCTGATCGCCTCCATGGAGGATGTCTACAAAACCATCCGTTCGATTAACCGGATCCTCATTTCAGGCACGTTGATTGCTCTGGGGCTAACGGCTATTCTCGGTGTCATCCTTACCAGTACGATTACCAATCCGATTAAAGAGATTACGAAGCAAGCGACAGCGGTTGCGGAGGGGAACTTCGATCAGCAGGTCAATATTCAAGGGACGGATGAGATCGGGCAGCTTGGTCAAACGTTTAATTTCATGATGAACCGGCTCAAGGAGGCGCTGTCTCTCAACGAAGAGGAGAAGGAGAAGCTGGCGTCCATCCTGACGAATATGAACGACGGGGTCATCGCAACGGATGACCGAGGGCATGTCATCGTCCTGAACCGCAGGGCGAAGCAAATCCTGCAGACGGAGGAAGAGACGACAATCGGCCTGGACATCTCGGAGGTGCTCGGGATTCCGCAGGGAACGATACAGGGGCTGCTTCAGGGAGAGGTACGAACGACGCTGCTGGATATTGAGCTGCCCGATGACGATGAACAGTTGTCAGTGCGCATTACGTTCACGCCGATTCACCGCCGGGGCGAAGGGCAGAGCGGCATTATCGCGGTGCTGCAGGACGTGACGGATCAGGAGAAGCTGGAGCAAGCCAGACGCGAATTCGTTGCGAACGTGTCGCATGAGCTGCGCACACCGCTAACGACGATCAAGAGCTATCTGGAGGCGCTTGACGATGGCGCCATTGAGGAACCGCAGCTGGCCTCGCGCTTCATTAGCGTGACGCGCAGCGAGACGGAGCGGATGATCCGCTTGGTGACGGACCTTCTACATTTATCGAGGCTGGATTCCAAGCAGTCGATGATGAGCAAATCGACGACTTTCGTGAGCGAGATGCTGGAGGAAGTGGCCGACCGGTTTTCTTTTCAGCTGCAGCAGCGCAAGATTCAGATCGTTATTCGTGTGGAGAAAGGCGTAACCAACTTGCTGCTCGACCGCGATAAAATTGATCAGGTGCTCGATAACCTGGTCTCGAATGCGATTAAGTACACAGGCGACGAAGGCTCCATCCGGCTGGAAGCACGGAAAATTGAGAAGGATATGCTGGAGATTTCCGTCCAAGATAATGGGATAGGGATTCCGAAGAAGGATTTAACCCGTATTTTCGAACGGTTCTACCGGGTAGACAAAGCGCGCTCGCGGAATATGGGCGGCACAGGTCTTGGCCTGTCCATTGCCCGGGAAATAGTCAAAGCGCACGGAGGCACGATTCAGTTGGAGTCCGAATTAGGACAAGGCACCCGTGTTATATTTACACTGCCGATTCAGCAGGAGGAGGAAGATGAGCTGTGATTGAGAGTTTAAAATCTGTCTTGCTTGTCGTCCTGATCGGCACCTCGCTGTATCAAAGCTTTTTGCTGGCGTCGTACAATCCGCCTAAGATCGAGCCGATCCAACAAAGCAACTACGTGCAAACGGAGACGTTGGGGAAGCAGGCCGAGCTGCAGGATATGCTTTTTCCCGATCAGATCATCGTTCACTTGGGCAACCAGCAGCATTCTGTGCTGTATCCAAGCAATTACTATTACACCAGATTGTTCGATAATATTAAGCAGCGCAGCTTCAAGGGCTTCCGCAAAACATCGATGTACTTGGTCAATGTGAACTGGGAAGAAGTTCGTTCCAAACAGCAGGGCGTTGAGATCCGCTTCCGGGACGGCCTCCCCTTCACCATTCTTCAGCAAGTGCTTCGGATCGAAGGCGAGCTGCCGCCGGATAATGATAAAGTGACGCGGATTTGGATTTACTCGAAAGGCAATAATGAGGATGTTCGCGCTTTCTTCTTTACCGATACGCCAGGTGTCGGGTACGAGGTGATCGGGGCCGATTTTACAAGTAAAGACGTGGAAAATTTCGCGGCTTTCGGGGATGTTACGAATCTGTATAAGACGACGAACAGCGGCGATTACTATTTGCCGATTAAGCCGCTCAGGCTGCCTAGTTTTACGTTCAATTACAGCCAACTAACGGCGGATCAATTGAAGCAAAGCCTTTTCGTAGATCCCGGGATTACCCGCTATCTCAAAGAGCGCGACGGTTCGGAAATCTACACGGACAGCAAACGCGGTTTTCAGCTTAACCGTGATCTGCGATGGATTACGTATTCCGACCCTGTCGCCCCGGTGGAAAGCAAAAGCGAAGTGCTTGAGAACCTGATGGCCGGCATTAAGTTCATTAACCAGCATATCGGCTGGGATGGCAAATATATGGTGGCTCGCACGCCGCAGAAGCAGCGTTTTGACAATCAGACGTTCTTGTTCCGGCAGTATTATGAATCCTTGCCTATTGTGACCACGCAGCCAGAGGGCTATGGTTCATTGAAGATGCAAGTGCAGAAGGGAATCATTTCCGGCTTCGAGCGGTCGATGATTATTCCCGATTTGAAGTCGGTTCAACGGCGCGATGGTGAAATCTTAGCCGGCGATGCGTTGGAAGAGCGGCTGCAGTATTATCAGCGTCGGTCCAGTATCGTTTCTATTTTCCCGGCGTATCATCCGGTTGTTTCGGAAAAGTCGCTCATGCTGGTCCCGGTATGGGCCTTGGAGCTGCGAGACGGCACGTATGATTTCATTGAATAAGGTGAATGAAGCAATACATTCAAGGAAAGGTTGGTGAGATCATGAATTGGAGCAGGGCCAAAACGATCCTGATTTGTTCTTTTTTGCTGCTCAATATGATTCTTGGCTTCCAGCTGTGGTCCACCAATCGCTCCAATCAGACGGAAATTGCGCTGGATACCTCAGGAACCATTGAAGAGATGAACCGTGCGCTCCAAAGTAAAAATATTCGGCTGACCGATGAATTACCGGCGGATGTTACGAAGATGAAGGTTATTACGGTAAAATACGATGATAGTATAAAGCCCGGAGAAGAGAAAGAACTGAAGAAGCCTATCAGCATGAGTACGCTGCTCGGCAAAGGGGCCAGCAAAGAAGTTCAAGCCCAATCGGAAATTCCGAATTTTAACCTGTATCAGTTGGATCCGGCGGTAAGAAAAAAAGGTGTTTATGTATTTGATCAGTTGTATGGCAAGTTTCCGCTCTTCGATGTGACAGTAGAGTTGAATGAGGAAAATGGAGAAATTACCAGTTACCGTCAAGCCTACGTTGAAGTAGAATCAGGAGTGGAACAAACGGAGCAAAAGCTGATTCCCGCCCAGTTAGCGGTACGCAGTCTGGTGGACAATTATTTGAGCGAAGGCTCCATTATTACCGAAGTCAGACTGGGGTATCATGGACAGCCGTACAATTCCCAGACACAACCTATGTATCCGCATTGGCGGATTACGGTTGATAATGGAGATGCAAGAGATATTTATTATTTGCAAGCTTTCAACGGCGCAGTGGAGTCTCCGCAAAAAGGGTCGGATATCGTTCCTTTCGGCATACAGGATGACGGCAAACCTGAACATACGAAAAACCCCGATGACAAGAACAAGCAGGATCAGGATAAGAAGTAAAAATAAAGCGGCTTACATAGACAGCCATAGCACGTTGATTAAATAGCATGTGTACATGTATGCATAGAGGAGCAGGGGAAGATGGGTATTAGGTTTACAGTGCTGTCGAGCGGTTCGACGGGGAATGCGACGGTCGTCGACAATGGGGAGACCAAGGTGCTTATCGATGTGGGCTTCAGCGCCAAGAAGATGGAGGCGTTGATGAAGGAACGCGAGCTCGCAGCGGACAGTATTGACGCTATTGTGATCACCCACGAGCATTCGGATCATATCAAAGGCTTAGGCGCGCTGGCGCGGAAATATGATTTGCCCATCTATGCCAACGAGAAGACGTGGGTGGAGTTGGATCGCCAAATCGGTGTGATCGCGGAAGAGAACAAGCGGGTCATGGAAACCGGCGGCTTCGAAGAATTCGGCACGCTGCGCGTGGAGTCATTCGGAATCTCCCACGATGCGGCGGAGCCGGTGGGCTATTGCTTTTATGAAGGGGAACAGAAGTTAAGCGTCGTTACGGATTTGGGCTACATGAGCGAGAAGGTGAAGGAGAAAATTACCGACTCGGATGCTTTGGTGCTGGAGACGAATCACGATGTGGACATGCTGCGGGTCGGGCACTATCCTTGGAGCATTAAGCGCCGCATTCTCGGGGATAAGGGGCATTTATCCAACGAGGCCGCGGGGGAAGCGCTCTGTGACGTGATGACGAACAAGACGAAATCCGTCTATATGGCACATTTAAGCCGTGACCATAATTTAATGGATTTGGCCAGGCTAACGGTGAATAACATAGTACAAGAGCGCGCCCCCGAGTCTAAGCAGCTGCGGTTAATGGATACGTACTTCGATCGGTCTACGAAATGGGATGTATTGGGTTCGGAGTAAGCGCGGCATCGATTTCTTTGGATTTGAGCTGGATTTCCTGCGGCGTGATCAGGCCCTTATCAATTAGCGTTTGAATAAGAGATGAGAGAATGAGAGATTGGTGGTAGTGGCTGTCTTTGAGATCAGCGAGCTTACCGATCAGGTTAATTTCGTCGATATGGGATGGAATCCGGTTCATCATGTGCATCTCCTTTGACTTTCTGATTTAAAGTTGCTGTTAACTCTAGTAATTCCTTGAGAGATTTGGTTTACTATTATTGTAGGCAAGAACGGAACGAAACATTCCTATTTTTTGCAAATATGATGTTGAGGCAAGAGCGGCATGATCTGCGCCCTGTCAGTAAGGAGGGACATCCTGTGAGTTTGTTTGATGATGATTTCTATTCGACCAAAAGAACCAAGCAGCGCCAGCCTGTGTGGCGTCCTAAGCGTTCGGGAGGACTTGCGGGCTTTACGGAACGCAGACGAAATGTGGCCCTTGTAGCTGGGGTAGGCGGGGCGTTAGCGATGCTTTTGTTAGTCGGAGTAGTTAACGGTTTGGGCAAAAGCGATTTGCATGCCGATGCGATAGCGGTTCCAGCTGTGGCTAGTGCGGAGACGCGCCCTATGAACATCAACGATTCTGTCGTAGCGGCAACGGATAAAATTAAGCCGGCCGTCGTCAGCGTGATCTCCTCTAAGAAGGATGATAAGGGTCAAGAGACCGGGATTGGGATCGGGTCTGGCGTTATTTTTGCCCGGAATGGCGATAAGGTCCGTATCGTGACCAACAGCCATGTGGTCGAGAATGGGAATCAGTATGAAATCGTGAACTTTCAAGGCGAGCATCGCAAAGCTACACTCGTCGGCCGGGATCGGATTACGGATTTGGCCGTTTTGGAAGCGGATGGCAAAGACATTAAAGTGATAGCCGAGTTTGGCGATTCCGAAACGCTGCGCGCGGGGGAATTGGCGATAGCGGTAGGTAATCCGTTAGGATTGGGCTTCTCCCCGACGGTCACACAGGGCATCATCTCATCGCCGAAGCGGACGATCCCAGTATCTTTGTCCCGGGAGGGCACGGACTATGACTGGGAAATGGACGTCATTCAGACCGATGCCGCGATTAACCAAGGCAACAGCGGAGGCCCCCTGGTCAACATTGAAGGCAAGGTCGTTGGCATTAACTCGATGAAAATTTCGGATACGGGCGTGGAGGGGTTAGGTTTTGCCATTCCTATTAACAGCGCGAAGCCGATTATCGACAATCTGATCACGGACCACAAGGTCAAAAGACCGCTGATGGGCGTGTCTACGCAGGAGCTGCAAGCTTTTAAAGGGACGGATGTATTAAAGCTGCCTGCTGATGTGAAAACTGGAGTTATCGTCTTCGATGTGTCCGGTCCCTCCAAAGAAGCGGGTCTCAAGCCGCAGGATGTCATTGTGCAGTTGGATGACCGGAAAATCGATAGTACGATCAGCTTGCGTAAATATTTATACAACGAGAAGCATATCGGCGATAAAGTGAATGTCACTTACTACCGCGGCGGCAAGAAGCTGAATGTAGTGGTCACATTGGTGGAAGCAACCGATAAATAATAGACAGAAACAGCGGATGAGAGGTAGTTGCATGCACGTAGTTTGTAAGGATCATGTGGAAATCGCGATTGATGAGTTTGTCGATGAATACGAGGAAGCGCCGGACGTTGTGGATTTGCTGAAAACCCACTTCGCCAAGTGGGACCCTCCGTCACATTGCGAGCATTGCAAGGAGTTAGCGCGATTTCTGGTTGTATGAGGGAGGCTGATGCCTTCCTTTTTGTTTTGGTGGGGACGGGTTGGATGAGGGAAAGATGATGGAATAGATGACGGAATATGATGAAGTAACAAATGAAGGAAAAGATGAAGGAAAAGATGAAGGAATAGATTAAGGAAAAGGGGCATTCGTTTATGCAGATACAGATTTTAACGGTTGGGAAGTTGAAGGAGCGCTATCTGGTGGATGGGATCGCGGAGTACGTCAAGCGCCTTGGGCCGTACGCCAAGGTGCAGATGATAGAGGTGCCTGATGAGAAGGCACCGGAGAACATGAGCCCTGCTGAGGAGCAGCAGGTGCGGGATCGTGAGGGCGCGCGTCTGTTGACTGCGCTGCGTCCGGATGTATACGTCGTGGCGTTGGCCATCGACGGCGAGATGTGGTCGAGCGAGCAGCTGGCGGGCTCGCTCGATAAGTTGGCCACCTATGGGCGCAGCCAGGTGGCCTTCGTGATCGGCGGCTCGCTGGGGCTCTCGAGCGAGCTGCTGCGCCGTGCGGACGTGCGGCTGAGCTTTGGCCGCATGACGCTGCCGCACCAGCTGATGCGGCTGGTGCTGGTGGAGCAGATTTATCGCGCTATGCGGATAAATCGGGGGGAACCGTATCATAAGTGACGGCGAAATTTATGCAGTTATGGTTATTGAAGTGAACTGTATCATTGTCGCATTTACCTGTACTTATCCAAGAGGTTCGAGCAGACCATGCTTGAACTTTTCTGAATGATTTTCAGATTCTGACTTAATGGAAGATACTTGAACTAGTGTAACGATCATCGACTGTTAGGGAATGTAATATTGGGCTTGTTGAAACATTAGGTCCAGTATGGTTGCTGTGATCTCATTGCTCATATTAATTCGTTTGAGCAGTTAATCTTCTTCAACGACAAAATGATCGTGTACTTCAAGTATGTTCCAAACTTTCTTCACCTCCCGAGAGACTCTTTCTGGTTTTTGGCTCTCAGGTTGATTTTTTCCACACAAAAGTGAAGCTTTGATCAAAGCGTGTAAAAATATTCGGAATTTTCATGCTAGACAGAATAGGGTATGGGCGAGTATAATGATATCGTCGGTATGGAAAAATTGGGGAAGGTAGGTATATCACGGGCGACAGGAATATAATCAGTATATAAAGAGACCGTTGAGGTCATTCAATCAGTATATAAAGAGACCGTTGAGGTCATTCAATCAGTATATAAAGAGACCATTGAGGTCATTCAATCAGTATATAAAGAGACCATTGAGGTCATT
>NZ_JBYTBS010000052.1:0-51781 GCF_058789495.1 Paenibacillus sp. FW126-R14
CTTGATGCGCCAGCCGACTGAAAGGTACCACGCCGGATACGGAAACAACGCATTGAAAAGCCCAAGCAACACGAGTAGAAAACCACCCAACGCGAACGCCTCCTTTCCATCCTGTAAGGTTATACGCGGCTATTCGAACTCGTTGCCGAATTCCACCGGTTTTTCCAAATAGATCGATACATGCCCTATATGCGATCGGCACGATGAAGGCGGCCAGTAGAACAGCGGCAGGCTGCGTTATTGAACTATCGTTCACCGTTAACTTAATAAATGAGCCGAATGGACCTGATTCGTGAATACGGAGTTTTATATAAGTCTCACTCCTCTTCGAGTTACGAACAAAATTACTTCATATTTAAATATCCTCCACTCATTCCAAATGGAATATCCTCTTTCCCTTGTTGTACTAATCCATTCAGCTCAACATTTGGATTATCAAAATCTAATAAAGTTGAATTTCCAAACACCTCTTTTATCGGTGCAAAAATACTGTATGTAATCTTCTCTCCTGATTTAAGTTTTATTGATTTACTTCTGTCAGACTTTCCTTCAATTTTAAAAGGATTTCCTTTAGAGCCGTTTGCCAAGATTACAGGATAATACAAATAGAAATTCAAATAATTAATCTCTAATATACCTGTATTCTTTACTTCAATTGAATAAGTTCTATATTCATCATTTATCTCCTGATTTAACAAACTAATCTTAATATCATTATCATTAAAGCGATTATCTGCTTTCGTTGAACAGCTTGTTAAAAAGGTAATGAACAATATCAAAAAGATAAGAATGGAACGTCTCATTGTTTTATCTCCTTTTTATTATTTTTGCCATGTGTTGTTCAGGTTAGGCCTCCGATAAGTCGATATTCCAGATAGTAGGTTTTTTGGGTTTCTCTATATGATTGAAAGCATGAAGTAGACCAAAGTTGCGTTAAACTGCCCGTTACTTGAATGAACAAAAAGAGGAGCTGCCGCGAGGTAAGCTCCTTTACTATCATGTCTCCGTTGCTTCAACAATAAAAAATTTATAGGCCGGCAACCGATAAAGCCATCCATTTTGCAATCAATAATGCTAACCATTCAGTTAAACTGTGCGTCAAGAAGAGCTTTCAAAACTTCCGGAGTCAGTCCCTCCCCCGCATAAGAAACCAACGGGGAAATTTCGATATCCCGGCCTTCCAGCACGGAGGAGGCTACGCCTGCCTCCAGGAGCCACCGCTTATACAAATCCTGCACAAGTCGGCGAGCTGTCGCCGGGCTGTCCTTGCCCTCCTTGTTTTTGACAGGGGCGAACTCTTCCTCTCTTCGTATTTTCAATACCGTCATGCGTTCGGCGAGCGGGAAGAAATCAAAGATAAATTTTTCAAATTTAAAAGCGTTGAGCGAATCTGGCTGGACCGGATGGCCCTGATCGTCTATGTATTTGACTGCTTTATGGGCGGCGTGATAAGGAATATTCGTATCCGTATGCCGTTCGATAAAATCTGTGCGAAACAGATGGATTGAAAGGTTGGCCAGCCCGTAGGTCAAGTGGCCAGAGCTATCGGTTTCGTATATTAGCTCTTTAGGCACGTCCATGTATTCCACGACGGCGGGTCTACCGTCCTTCAGGCAAAGAATGCCGACTTTTTCCTCGGGGTAGGCTTTTTCCGCGACTTTGGTGGCAATCGGATGGTTATGATGCGCAGCAGCCCCTATAAACAGCGGATCGGCGACTCGGATCAAGGCATTATCGACATTGTAATAGAAAAGCCACTCCACTCCCCGACGTTTCAGGTCGTCCAAGGCTCCGGACCGCTTCATGGAAGCAAAGACGTCGCCGTTTCCGCTGGGGGTAAGGCCGATTTCGTCCTTAGCGGAGAGCAGGACGCGCCCTACGGAATCCAGTGCCGGCAGGACATTTTGCCGGAAGAAGAAAATGTCGTCCAGGGCATAACCGAAATACTCTGATGCCTGGAAATATCGCACCGTATCCTGATGATTCTCCGGGCTGGTCATAATGTACCAGGGGATGGAACGGCCGGCTCTCCGGGACAAGTTGAGCAAGCGCTCGGCCTGCAGCTGGAACAGCGACTTTCCTGACAGCAGCCCGATGTTATACGTCCCTTTCGGTCCTTCATGCCCCAGGCGACTTCCCTGCCCTCCGGCGACGACAAGCGCTGCGACCTTGCCTTGACGAAGCCGGTCCCAGCCGGTCTCGGTCATTTGCTTCCGCTCCTCCTCGCTGTAATCCTCCGAATCGTAAGCTTCCAAAGGCGAAATGCCGTCGGTGCTTACCGATGGCTGCTTCATATGATGAAAAAGCTCGAGGAGCGCGGCAAAATCCAGCTGTTCCATCTGATCCAGCAGCTTGTTCTTCGAAGCTTCGGAAAGCGACGGGTAAAGCCTGAGTATATGCTCCTGGCCGCAGGCTTGCGCCTTTTTATAGAGTTCGTCATATCGGTTATCCACGAAAAACCTCCTATGTAAAGACTACGAATCGCTTCGTTATCTTCCTTGATTTTATCACAGGGAAAACTACCATAGATTAACCGAAGTGCATAGGTCATGATAAACTAAAACAAGCGACAGATCGGTTCCATCGCCGCGCTATCGTTCTTCGTTAGCGCAACGACTTACTCTGGTGAATTTCGTGTTCCTCAACATAAAGCGGCATCAGAGAAGGCGGATCGTACCTTATCGCGGCCTTTAAACGACAAAATGGTGCCGATAGCCATAGCCCCATAGCCGCAACGAAATAATGAGCCTAATCCGACATTGCCCGCATGATGTTGGATTTCGCCTCTGCCACAATCGCTTCATTCCCGTCATCGACCGCTTGCATTAAGATCAGTATGGGGATGTATACCGCGATCAGCCGCGCCAGCAGCTTCGTTTCCTCGTCCGCTCCTCCGTACGTTTCGAAAAACACGCCGCGAGCGTAAGGTGGTAAAAAGCTATACGCAACGCTCAAATCGCAAGCCGGATGGCCTACGCTCAGATCGCCCCAATCAATTATGCCGGAAACGATCCCGTTCTCATTCACAAGCATATTTTTGAAATGAAGATCGCCATGTAGCACTGCATTCACCGCTTCGACACGGTCCTTTTGCAGCCTGCTAATATACGCTTCGATCACGCCGGACTCCTCCGGCGACAAGTGTTCAACCACCTTCGATAGAAAGCCCTCCAATTTCACTTTGCGCGATGCTATGTCCGTCAAGTTTCGATGATCTTGCTGAACTCCGCAATTCAGCGCCGCCTGCACCGGAAACTCATGCAATCTCCGCAAAAATTTCGCCAGCGTCTCTGCCGATAAAGCCCGGCGTTCTTCCGTCAAACCGATTGGGAAATAATCTCCTGGCACGTAGGCATAGCCAAGAAATGGTGCCGGGTATTCGTCACTTGCTTCGCCATAAAACAACGGTTTCGGATAGGGGATGGTCATATATGCCTCCAGCTTCGGCAGCAGCTTCCCTTCCATACGAATCAAGCCAACTGCAATCGTTCTTCTTGGAAACCGGAACACGTACTCGTCACCGATGAGAAAAACCGTATTGTCCCAGCCCCAGCCCAATCGCTTCACTTGCTTCGATGACAGCTGAGGGAATTGTCTGCCGATCAGCGTCCGCGCCTGCTCTTCGTTAACCTCCCACTCCGCATCCCATACATTCGTTCCTCCCATGAATTGTCTGCCTCCTCGTTCCTTACGTTATTTAGATGTTTACATTCCCTGGAAGTTACGCATAACTGCCCGTTTACTTTAATGGAATCAAAAAAGAGCTGCTTCAATGCAGCTCCTGAGCTATAGTTCTACGTTAGTTCAATTCTACCCAATCTTTGAAGATTAAAAGAATTTCCCTTAAATTTTTAGGACCACCAAACCCTTCAAAGTACCCTTCTTTCAACCTACAATGTATCCAATCATGCTCGGTTCTTTCTTTGACCAAACCTTCAAATGGTTTGTTTTCTAAAGTAGTTTCTTGAATGTTTATTTTGACACTCCAACCAGGATTATCAAGCGTTCCGATTTTCAGTCCATAACAATGTTCCCAATCTCCATCACACTGTGATAAATACCAATCTTCCAACCATTCTATTAAATTCAAATTGAAATCCCCCTGAACTATTTCATTTCAATCTTCCTTTTACTTCAATGGAATCAAAAAAGAATTGCCAAAGCGGCTCCTCAACTATCGTTACCCATTAGCATAATTGGGCTACTGATCAATCGCCGTATCAGCCTACATATTAAATACAGCCTGATAGAAGAATTTCAAGGATTATTTCTTAACCTCAAAACTAACTTTTATCTGCTCGACATCTCTTACCAACAATGTGTATTGTTCTTTATCTTTCTGATTATTGGGATCGTATTGCACATCCGTTGGGGTGTCAAATGCATAAACAGTATCACCTAGCTCACCAATTTTAGAAATGTGAATAATTTTAGCTAGTTCGATCCCATTGGTTTCCCATTGATCTTTAGGCCAAACCTCAACTCTAAATAATTCGCCTTTTCCAACCTTTGTAAGGAATCTGAACGCCATAATATCTTCATGCTTGAGTTCAACAACATCATAATTGTCTTTCCATTTGGATGGTAACGTAAGGGAGAATTTATACTTCTCATTCACATAATTAATAGTTTTTGTGGTCGTAGTGGTATCTTTTGAACAAGCCATTAAAATTTGGGCACTGATTAACAGTAATAATACTGCACGAATCAAAGTTATCATGAATGATTCCTCCTTTACACTTGGAAAACACATTTTCACCCGTTAATGGACCGAACTAAAATTTTCTCTACAAGACTGTCATTTTGCTTATACTATCGTGTCCCGTTAGCTCAATTATCTTAATCCTATTTTTAACCTAACCATTCTTTAAATTCATGTACTTTCCAGTCGCCTTCATTAATTAGCCTCTCATCTTCCAAAACAACATCAATTGCGTGTCTAATTAATTGCTTTCCTTCTAATTGAATACCTTCCTGTAAATCAGTTAAGACACCATTACATAAAGAAGCGAGCGTAGCCGCTGAATACCATCCCATCCTAAATTCAAAGCTATCCTGAGTACTTATGTAAATGCTTATTTCAACGTCCGCTTCTCTTAGTTTCCTCTCAATTGAACTCAATGGTTTTTGTTTGCCAAATAACCTTGAGATAAAGGTTTCCTTTTTACTCTTTTTTTCAATACGATTAACAAACAATTCAAAGCCTGTCATTAATGCGATATTATTCAGACTTCTGTTCGGACAATCGTATATGATGACCTTGAATGGAAGAAGACCTGAATGATGATTGAATGAGAAAGCAGGATGTATTTCTGCGTCTATATTAAGTTTTCTAATTTCAGACAACCATTCTGGTATAATGCTATCATTTATATCCTTTAAGTGGATAGTAAGATCGTAACTCAAATTATTTTCTCCTTCTATTGGGATTACTGCAACGAGATATTACTATTCGACTTGTGACTGACTTTATTAACTGCGTTAGTTTAATGAATTAATGCGATGGGTTAAGTGTTAAGAAAACATCAGAATGCCCAAACTTTATTGCGTTTCATGCCGATCTTGGTTGCTTCATCCGACAATTCCTCAAGGTTGTCAGAGCAAACCTTTTCGTATGAGTTAGTTCGACGACCCTCATCGCACTCTGATCGAAGATAAAAGCAGCTAGCCAAGTGCATCTTGTCCGATGTCGCATTCTCTTCATACACGTTTAACACTAAGCCTTCTGGATTCTTCGCGAACCAATTCTCGTAACCAACATCGTCCTTGAAAAAACGGTGAATCATGGATTTCTCTCCCATCGTTACGGATTGTTTGCTATCAATTCGGAAAGTTGATTCTGTTAATAGCATTCGCCAAATGGTTAAACTTTCCTGCCCATTACTTCAGCGATCGGGAGTAGATCATCGCGGGGATAATTATTTCCCTCGACAAAAGGGTCAAGTTCTTGTCGCCCGTCCACAAAAGGGTTAAGTTCTTGTCTTTCATGCGCGACAAGAACTTGACCGATTGAAAACAAATACCCGCGCTCTTTATGCGGGTTTGAATCGGCTATTTTCTTGTCGTTCGACATGCCGCTCCACCGGAATCCTCGGAATCAATAACTAAAAAAAGCCCGCGTTTTTCCGCGGACTTCGTTTGTCTTACGCATATTGCAATCGATAGAGCTGTGCGTATCTCCCGGAGCTCGCCAGCAAACGATCATGGTTCCCTTCTTCCACAGCTTCTCCGTTCTCTATGACGATTATTCGGTCTGCGTTGCGGATCGTCGATAAACGATGCGCGATCACAATCGCGGTGCGTCCCTCCATTAGCCGTTCCAAGGCTTGTTGAACGAGTTCCTCCGATTCGCCGTCCAGCGCGGATGTAGCTTCATCAAGTAGCAACAGCGGCGCATCTTTCACCATTGCGCGTGCTATGGCGATACGCTGGCGCTGACCGCCGGACAATTGTACACCATGTTTGCCGACACGCGTATCCCAACCGTCAGGTAACTGATGGATCAATTCCGCCAAACCTGCTTCATGAACGGCATGCCAAATGCTGTCATCGGTTGCTTTTGTATTGCCCCATGCGATATTTTCTCTAATCGTACCGTCAAATAGATAACAGTTTTGAGGTACATACGTGATAAGCCCTCTTACCGCTTCCTGTGAATACCGCCCGCGCGGTTGCCCGAATAATTGAATGTCCCCACTGTCAGCTTCCGCGAGCTCCATCAGATAGCGTACCAGCGTCGTCTTGCCTCCGCCGCTGCCGCCGACAATTGCCAGCTTTTCGCCGTTTTTGACTTGCAATGACATATTGTTAATAACGGGAAAATCGGTATCGTACGACACCGTGACGCATCTCATATCGATCGCATGCTCCGCGTTTGCGTCCGCCTTTGCCGTATTTTCTCGCATTCGCTCTTCGGGACGGTCAAGTATTTCCTTAACGCGCACCGCGGCAATCGTTGCGTATTGCAGCTGATGGTACGAGTTGGTCATCAACAGCACGTCATTATTGATTTGCGACTGCATAAGCACGATGAACACCACGGTTCCTAAATCGGTCATGCCCATATGAACGAACACGCTCCCCGTGACAAGCGTAAAAACGATCGCGCTCCATTGTATGGCAGAACTCGACGATGAGCGCATAGCGTTATACTTAGCGCCTCGCATCGCATAAGTATAAGCAGTACCGGAATCGGTCTCGTATTGTTCCCGTAAATGCGAAGCAAGCCCAAACATACGCACGACGATGCTACCTGCGATCATGTCGATCATTCGCTGCGTCAGGGTCGACATAATGCCCGTTCGTTTCGTATTGCACGTATATTCTTTGCGAATGCACGTTAGGTTCGCATAGATGCTAATGAATACAAATACGAGATTCATCATGCCGATGGCAGGCTGCATCACGATACAAATGACCGTGGATATCAGGATGCTGACAGGAATGGCGAGTAAACTGCGATCGCCGGTCATCATGGAACCGAAAAAGACGGCCGTGCGTTCCGCATCCATGCTCATGCGAGCGGCCAAATCGCCGGACAGCTGCCGATCCGCTTCCGCTGCGGGCATCGCGGTCAATTTTGCAAACAGCGCTTTGCGTATCTGTGCAAGGCCAAGGACATGTATTCGTGACGTATGGAAATTTACAGCAGTAATGACGATGATACCTACGACCACTGTGATGGCAACAATGCCGATCGTTTCCAGCATCGCTGCAAAATTGCCCGTTGCGGCGTGCGCCGTCGTTTGTCCGATTAAATAGGCGGAGGTGATCGACATCCATGCGTTTTGCAGAATGCTGAGCATGGAGCATAGAAGAAAACGCGTTCGCCAAGACCAGATAAACCGCCAAGACCATGCCATCATTCGAAAGGTGTGCCGGATACTGTCAATCGCTGATTTCATGTGTCCGCCTCCTGCGATTTATAGAGTCGATAATATACGCCCTGTAACGTCATCAGTTGTTCATGCGTACCATTTTCCGCAATTCGACCGTCTTGCAGGCATAATACACGGTCGATATTACGAAGGGCAGACAACCGATGCGCAATAACGATCGTGGTGCGTCCACGCATGAGTCGCCGAAGCGCTTCCGAAACCAGTGCTTCCCTTTGTGTATCAAGCGCGGAGGTAGGTTCGTCAAGCAAGAGAAGCGGAGCGTCCTTCACGATCGCGCGGGCAATCGCGACCCGTTGCCGCTGTCCACCGGAAAGACGAAGCCCACGTTCGCCAATTTCACGTTTCACATCGACATCGTTTAGCAGCGCGGCGTCGATCGCGGCTTGTATATGAGCGTTCGTAGCGCCTGGATTTCCTAATGCCACATTGTCCTCTATGCTTCCGGCAAACAGATACGTATCCTGCCCCACATAGGAGATATGTTCGCGAAGCGAGTCCGTCGACCACGCCTCTACGGCATGGCCGAATAGCGAAATTTCGCCTCCATGCTTACGGTATAACGCCATGAGCAGTTTAATCGCGGTTGACTTGCCCGAACCGCTTGCGCCGACGAGCGCAATATGCTCGCCTTGCTTGACGGAGAAGGATAACCCGTTTAAAACGGGCGGCTTATCCGGGTACGAGAACACAACGTTATCGAACAGGATAGCGTCTCCTTTCGGCTTCATTTCCGTTCCGCCCGTTGGTTCAGGCAACAGATCCCACAGCTCGAATACGCGGGAGGCGCAACCGCGCGCTGTTTTGAAATTTGCTAAGACGGATGAAAAGTCTCCGATCGGGTTTCCGATGAAAACACTCAATATAATAACCGACATGACGCCGCCGGAAGTGATGTGATGGATGCTTGCCAAATACACGCCGAATCCGCAGATGATGATTTGCGGTAGGAAGAACAATACCTTACCCAACGGGGAGAGCAATATTGTCGCACGGTTGGCATTAATTCCGCTAATGGCTGCTCGATCCACCACTGCGTCGTACCGGTGACGCAATCGTTCGCCCAAATTGTACGCCTTTGCGACTTCGTAGCCGCCCATCAAGTTATTCGCAATGGACAGTGATTCACCGGCCGCTTGCTGCCACTGTATGACGAAACGAGTTAACGGAGCCGAGATTTTTATTTGCAACAATGCGATAACCGGCACAATGGCTAGCGAAAATAGCGTTAATTGCCAGCTTATTAGGAGAGATGCGATAAGCGCCACGAGGCCGATAATTTGCTGCGGTAGCCGCACCGAGTAATAATTTAGCAAAGCCCCGTTGATTTGGCCTAGATCGCTATTCGCGCGAGTTAGGATGTCACCTATCCGTTGGGAATCAAGGGTCTGTTTGTCAATCCGGGTCACGACTGCAAACGTTTTGTCGCGCATTGTACGCTCACACAGCTCACCGTATTTGATTCCGAGAAATTGCTGCAAATATTGAGATGGAATAAACATCGCGAGCGATAATAAGAGAAGTGCCGTCTGCTTGTTTATGATTGTGCCCGTTGCGCCATAATCATCAATGATTGCACGAAGGCACTGCGTCATGATGCATAATATGGCAGATGTTAACACGGAGAATAGGATCGTTGATGTAAGAACTGAGGTGTGTTTCGCATTGACTGACAAATAACGCCGCATGACTTGTATTGTGCTTGGGGTTGCTTCATGCGTATCCGGCATACTGTCTACACTCATGTACCCATCTCCTCATTGAATGAATAATTCATTCATTTTCATTCACAAAATTTAGCACGCTAAGGCGTGCGTGCTGAGTTTGATGCCGTAATACCGGTATCGCTGTCGATTTGATTCTCTTAACGGCCCTTTATTCCCACACCCCCTTTTCGATGAATGAATAATTCATCCATTAATATTCATTAAGTTTGGCACGCCGAAGCGTGCCAGAACATTGTCGTTATGTCACTTGCAGTCGATTAAGTAAGCTCTCGTCACAAGATCGACGGCGATTTCACGGGCTGCATCGCGTGGCACCGAGATTTCGGGCATTACGATGTTGGCATTCATTGCCCACCATGTCAAAATATCATTGATGCATTGCACGTGGACGCGCGGGTAATCCAATTTCCGGATTTCGCCGGCTTCCATGTAGATCGTCAAGTTATGCTCGAAAACTTGGAAGAACCTATCCTTCGCGGGGAAAAAGGCGTTTGCCAATTCGCGAAGAATATTCGCGTTCGTTTCGATATTTCCGGTTGCAAGAAGGATGTCAGCACTCATATCGAAAATATCCGATACCATCTGCTTGAAGTGCTTGGTGATCGATCCGTTCGCGTCCGCGATGTGCAAAATATCGTTGAAGATCCGGTCATAGAGCTTCACGCAAAGCTCATTCAAATGGTTCATGTCGGCCTCATCGACCGGCAGCGAAATATCGGAGTCGAGATAGTCTTTCTCCACTGCCGCGCGAATGACAAAGGTGAGAATAGCCTTTTTGCTTGTAAACAAATTGTAGATCGTACCGGTGGCAACACCAGCCGCGGTAGCAATTTCTGATACTTTCGTATTCGCGTACCGTTTTGTATTGAAAAGCCTGCCTGCATGAAAATAGATGCTATGAAGTCTTGCGTCAGCCACGTCACACCTCGATATGAATGATTCATTCATATTGTATACACATAGATGCCTGTTGTCAATCCTTTCCAATCGAAGCATTCCGCCCGCTGTAACTCAAAAATACGAGCAAGAGAGACAGCCAATTGACTGCCTCTCTCCACCATTATCAAATTAGTTCTGAAGAATTTTAGAAGCCACGAATGCAAGATCATCGATATCGATTTTGCCGTCTTTGTTGACGTCGACCTTCTTCGCATCATCCCAATTAGCGTCGCCTGCTTTAGCGCCATAGTAGTAAGCAACCATAGCAAGGTCGCCGATATCGTATCTTCCGTTTTGGTTCAGGTCTCCATCGCCGTAAATAACAGTGACGATGTTTACCGTTTGCGATGCTGATCCGGCGCTAACTTCGGTTCCATCCGTACCGATACCGACTTCTGCACTTATTTGGAGATTGCCGGCTCCTGCAGCTTTTGCTCTGAACACCAGGTTCACGATGTCTTGATCGCCACTGATCGAACCTTTTAGATTTGCTACGAGCAAATGAACAGTACCGCCATTAACGACTGGCTCTGCAATGATGGTTGATTTGTCATTTGCAGCGCTTGCGGAAACAAACTCAAACAAATTCGAATCGAATTGAGCTTTAATTTGCTCTGCATTTACGTTAGCAGGCAGATTGCTGAGGCTTAAGCCGACCGAAATATCCGCTCCGATCAGAACTGGATCGTTGACGTTAATTTTTACAGACGGAGGCAAGGCAGTCGGTAAGCGATCGTTTTTGATATAGCGATAGATCGGAAGCTCCTTTCCTACTGTAGAAGCGATAAAGCCGTATGTCGCATAACTTTCAGGAGACTCAGGCTCAAGTCCCATGACAGCAAATGAGGAAAGCACTTGATCCATGTTGATCACATAGCTGCCGGCAGGAATCGTTTTCGTCGCTTCGCTTACACTCGTCTTTACTTCTTTCTCAATCGGATCTGTACCGGAAATATTTTTTACAGACGTTACGGTATAAGCTTCGACTGAAGTTTGAACTTCTTTGGTCAGCTTTTCAACTTTCAGACCGATCGTCTCAAGCTTCTTCACAGCAACAGCAGTCTCTTCCGTTTCCGGCAAAATGTAAGCAGTCGGACGCGCTCTTTCCAATGTTGGTACCGCTTTTGTCGCGCTTTCCCAAATAATCGGCACTTCGACTACGTCTAATTTGGAATCGCGGATCACTTTAAATAAACGCTCTTCCTGCGGATTCATACTGTCTATGACAACTTTATTATTCGGATCGTACGTTTTACCTTTATTAATCAGGTCTTCACGAGCTTGTGTTGTTGCCTGCTTAATCCGATCCGCATTATTAGCGGTTACATCGATAAATGCGGCAGCAGCAGATGCTGTTGCAAACACCCGGCGCTCGTAATCGTACCTGCCGATTGTGATTCCTCTAGACTCAATCAGATACGATAGCGCCTGTTTCATTCCATTCGCATTACGGCCAATACGGGAATCCGTGCTGCCTTCGGTCAACACCGCTTTCTTCGTAGCGGTTCCAGAGGAAGCCGTCGTGAAATAATCCGTGCTTCTGATGCCTTTACCGCTTAAGATCTCGCGAACTTTAGGGAGAACATCGTTATGCGACATGTCGCGAATGCTGTTGTTAATATTCAAGTTCTTGCCTGATGTAATTTCGAGATCGTGATAAGACCATGCGAAATCCGTACTGCTGATCGGACTGTCCGGACCGCGGAACGAAGAGCTGCGAGATGCGACTGCCGTGTTGTATTCATGCGTATCCAGGTAAACATCCGGCATGTATTTGCTGCTTGCTTGATTCAGCGCCTGAATTTCAGGTGTCTCCAGTTTAATAAAATCGCGGTTGGCGTCAGTACCGTTTGTAGGTAGCGTCACCCCGCGTTGGAATAAGAATGATCCGTCGGGGTTAACACGTGGAACGATAATGATATTAATTTTGTCGAGAATGTCACCGAATTTTCCTTCTGTGATCCACTTCGCGATAAGCAAGCCTGCTTCGGTTGCGGATGCCTCATTCCCATGGATTTGGTTTTGAATCCAAATCAATGGTTTTTTCTTTTCCTTTCTCACCTGTTCAGGCGTATCCTTGGTAAATAACAGCAGAGGCAGGTCTCTTCCTTGAGGGGACTTTCCGTAAATTTCAAGATGCGCGTTGGGATTCGTTTGGGCAATATTTTGGATAAACGCCATCATCTCTTCTTGTGTTGTAAATTGAAGTCTGTCTGCAGAGCTGAATGCCGGCGTGTTGAAAAACTCTTTCGCAGTAACTCCGGCTGGAACCGGACTCGGGTAATACGTTTGGCTTACCCCCGGATTGCTTGGTGTGGTAGGATTGGCTGTCGGCCAATAACCTGTTTCCGCAGCAGCGGACGTAACGGCCAACCCTGCGGCAAGTGTGAAGGCGAGCACGGATGCATTCAGTACTTTGAACGGCTTGCTTTTTAAAATTTTCATTTCCTTCCTCCTCAACTGGATAATTAAAATGTAAGCGCATTCCATTTGTTGTAGAAAGCGCAAATCATCCTGGCCAAACAATGGCTGGATACATTTTGTAACATAAAACTTACAAAACTATCCCTACTTCTTTCATTACTCACTATCATGCTTTATTTCGCTTGATATTTTTTATTATAAGAAACACCTACAAAAACTTAGATAATCCTACAACATACCTTTACATTATTTTTATAAAACTTTTAACCCCCTGAAGTGGCAGATTTCAATAAAAAAAAGCCTTGTTGATCAAGGCTTTCCAGGATTCAAAAACTAGATACACGTCGTATCATAACCTTCACACGAAAATCATCTATTGGTATAATCTTGTCTCCATTCAACTAATTTTCGTTCATCTTATCAAGCGTCTGCAAATAAAGCACCTGAAGGAACTTTTTAATATTCACTTTCCCCTTATCCTGCATGCGGTCCTCATCGATTTCCTTCATTTTGAGACGAATATCTTGAAAATCGAAGTACAAGGGTGCATAGTGCTCAAACTTCGGATTGCCATAATCGCTCAGCCCGATACTGGCCACTTGGGCCAATGCCGCCATGATAGCCCGACGGATCCGCTGCTCCACCGCTTTTACCTCTCGCTCCACTTCCAAACTATCCGACTTATGTACCCTGGCCGCCGCCTCATACAGTTCTTTCAACGGAGGAAGCGCCTCCACTTTACTATGCTGAATCAAGTGCTCGATAATATCAACAATATCTCTGCTACCTGCATCGCCTAGTATGCCCAAATCCATAAGGATCGGCTGCACCGTCTCGCGGACGGTGGGCTTTTTGCGCGTAGGGCCAGCGTCCCGGTTGAAAACATCGAGCTTCGCGAGCGAATCCTTGATTTCCCTCAAATATTGATTGATTTTCCACTGCTCGCACACTTTCTTTAATACCGCTGCCACTTCCACTCTGTTGATCGGTTTTTGAATATAAAACTCGACACCAGCCTGGTAGGCTTTGCCAATCATATCTTTATTCTCGATCTGGGAAATCATCACGTACTTGCCTTGATAGCCTTCTCGTTTCAGCCCGACGATCGTCTCAATTCCGTCTTGATCCGGCATGAGCAAATCAATCAGCACCACATCGGGACGTGTTTGCAGCACCATCTGGGTACCTTCCACGCCGCTCCCTGCTGTCGATACAACCTCGCCAAGCTCACTATTCTCAACAATCGTTTGCAGCATGCGTCTGCTGACGGCATCATCATCGACTATACAATAAGTAAGCACTATTAGGAGACTCCTTTCTTCAGGGCAACGGTTGGAAATCGTACGATAAAGCTTGTTTCAAGCGCCTTGTTATTCGACTCCAGACGTATTTCCCCGCCATAGGAGGATACAATATCCCAAACATGGGAAAGCCCGATTCCCGTTGCCGCGACGCCTTCCTGGTTAAATTTGGTCGTAAATCCCGGCTTGAAAATCATGTCCTTATCGTGCTCGTCAATTCCCGGGCCCGTATCGGTTACGACCAGCACCGTTTCAGACCGGTATTCAAAAACCTTGATGACAATCAGACCTTGCCGAACGATGGATTCCACCGCGTTGGACACCAAATTTCCGAGTACGGTTAAAAGAGGAATGTAGTGCGAGGTGGTATAGTCCGTCAACATCTCATCCAGCATCCGGACTTCCTTATTTAACATCTCACTGTACTCGTAATTAGACTTTACGACAAACTGTACAACTTCCGACAATGTTAATTCCGAAGCGGTTTCGCGGTCGGACAGCTTCATAAGACCCGCCAGTATCCGCTGCGAATCCTTCTTGACCTCATGAATCTGCTGTGTGATTTCCAAGAACGGCCTGCTGAATTCCTTGCCGCCTGAAGATTGCAGCTGACAGTATAGATTGTAGCTTTTGGCCGTAATTTGTTCGATGGTATCCATCGACTTTTTAATATAAAAAACCTCTCCATACAAGCCGCTGCCGATACTTAGCATTTGCTCCATCCTCTTTTGCTGCTCGGCATGAAGAATCCGCATCTGACTGACGGTAATGCTACTGTACAGCCCAATCGTAAAATAACTGCGAATGACGGCGATTACAGCAATCAGCATCCATTGCCCGGAAGGGATGAACGGCTGATGGAAGACGAAGCTTCGGGCCAATAATTCCGATTCGTTAGATACAAAATCGATGACCGAAATACAAACCCCGAGAACAAGCGGGTGCAGCTTCTCCAACCTCTGCTGGATCAAGCGCATCCCAAGCGCGAAAACCATGTAATAAAGCATGGAAGAGCAATGCTTGCGGGAGCTCACCAACCAATCAAATTGATCCATCGTTACCAGATCGCTAAGCATGCGAAAAATCAGTACCGTCGCAGCTACAATCATCCCCGTTTTCATGACAGGCAGCTGCCGCATCAAGAGCAGAAGCAGCAGAAATGTGCTGCTCCCGAGCCCGATTCGAAACAACTCCCCGTTAAAAGGAGTCACTTTGAACTCACCCGCTATAGCTACAAGTATGGCAATAAAGATGATCCGCATGCTTTCGCTTTTGAAACGGTGCTGCATCCATTCCACCAATGATCCGCTCCTTGACAGCCAGCCATATAGGCGAGTTGATGAATTTGCTTATCCTTGATTTTACTTGATTTGGAAAACTTAATAAATACTTAATCACTTTTAAAAGAAACAGCCGACCTCTCTTTTGAAAAAGAAGTCAGCTTTGCCTGCATTCCTGCTCTTAGATCATCTTGCTCTCCATCCGTTTCGCCGCAAGCGACAGCGAATAATTCACAATGAAATACAAAAGTGCCACCAAAGCCAGAATAGGTATCGTATAGTTATAGTTTTGACCGATGACAATTTTCGCGTGATGCATCAGATCTGGCAAAGAGATGACGATTGCAAGCGAGGTATCCTTTAATAAAGAAATAAACTGGCTGACCATCGGCGGAATCATCCGGCGGAGTCCTTGAGGAAGAATGATATGCCACAGCGTCTGCACATACGTCAATCCCGATGAACGCGACGCTTCAATCTGCCCCCGGTCAATCGAATTCAAGCCGCTGCGGACGACCTCGGAAATCATTGCAGCTTCAAATACCACCAAGCCGACAACCGCCGAGCTCTCCACACCGAGTTTGATCCCAATGTCCGGCAGCGCAAACCGGGTGAAAAAAAGAATCAGCAATAACGGTAAATTGCGGATCAATTCAACGAGGACACCAATGACCGGGGATAGCACCGGTATCTTCATATATCGGAGCGTCCCCATAATAACGCCGATAAGAAAGCTGAATATAATGGCAATAATAGCAATTTTCAGCGTAATGTAGAGACCTTCAAAGATAAACAACAAGTTATGACTGGAAAACGCGCTTGCAATATCCATGTGTCCACTCCTCTATCCGGTTTTCGCCAATTTGCGTTCTAGCTGCAAGGCCATATAGCTCAAAGGGAGGGTCAGAACCAGGTAAAGCAAGGCGACAAAAATATACGTATCAAAAGTCGCATAGGTTTTGCTCGCCACCCGATCTGCAAAATACATCAGATCCAGTCCGGCAAAAGCCCCTAGAATCGATGAGTTTTTCACTAAGTTAATAAATTGGTTGCTGAGGGGCGGAATTACGATTTTGATGGCCTGCGGCAGGACAACGTGTATCATGGTTTGTGTATAGGTTAAGCCTGATGCTCTTGCAGCTTCCGTCTGGCCCTTCGGTACAGCCATAATGCCGGCTCGTATCGCCTCCGCGACAAATGCTGCCGTGTACACCATAAGACCGATGGTCCCGCTTACGAAGCCGCTTAGTGTAACGCCGATCGAAGGCAGGCCATAGAAGAAAATGAAAACAACCAGCATAAGCGGAATGTTGCGTATAAACTCAACGTACACCGTTCCGAGCCATTGCAAGGGCCTGTTGTTGGTGATTCGGAAAATAGCAACGATCGTTCCGATCAGGAAGCTTCCAACGAGCGCGATCAAACTCGCATAAATGGTATTGAGGAAACCTTGCATATAAGTATCAAAGTAATCCGTAAAGATTTTAAAGCTGGGCATCCACATCACCCTCTCTTATTTGGATGGCGGTGTCCCGATCCATTTCCCATAAATTTTGTCGTATTCGCCGTTGGAATGAAGCGTCTTCAGTCCTTCGTTCACGGCGTTCAGAAGAGCTTTCTCTTCTTTCTTGATGGCAATGCCGTAAGGCTCGTCGGTAAACGGCTGACCCACTACTTCATAATTGGAGTCTTGAGCGGCCATTCCGTAAAGGATCGCATTATCCGTTGTTAACGTATCGCCTTGACCAGCCTTCAGAGCGCTAAAAGCATCCTGATAGTTGTCGAATTCAAGAACGTTCACGTCCGGTACGGCTTTTTTTACGTTGTCGACAGAGGTCGAGCCTTTTACTGCAAGCACCTTCGTACCTTTTTTTACATCCTCAATGCCTTTGATGGGGCTGCCTTTTTTCACTAGCAGGGATTGACCCGCTTTAAAATAGACCTCGGAGAATTCAACTTGCTGTCTCCGCTCTTCCGTAATCGTCATGGTGGCTACGATCATATCGATTTCCTTGTTGTTCAACATCGGAATCCGCGTTTTGGAGGTAACTTCCAACAGTTCGATTTTGTTTTCGTCTCCCAAAATTTGCTTTGCGAGCGCTTTTGCAATATCTACGTCAAAGCCTTCGACCTTGCCGCTTGCCGGATCCTTCAAGCCGAACAATTTCGTGTCGTATTTAACTCCGACCACCATTTTGCCACGGCTTTTGATTTCATCCAAAATGGTTGCGCCTGCGGCCGGTTTCTTATCCGGAGGTGCGGCAGATGCACTGCCCCCGTTAACGGGGGCACTCTTGTCACTGGTGCAAGCCGATAACAAAACTGCGGATAAAGCAACAACCGATAAGCTTAACGTCATTAACTTTTTAACTCTCATACTACAAAACTCCTCTCAACATTGGAATGATTCAGCACACGGTTAAGAAACTGCCTCGCTCTTACTTCCTTCGGATTGGTGAAAAACTCTGCAGGCGAGGCCACTTCGAGAATTTGTCCCTTATCCATAAACACCACCCGGTCGGCTACCTCTTTGGCAAAGCCCATTTCATGCGTGACGACAACCATCGTCATCCCTTCATGAGCCAGCGTCTTCATAACATCCAACACCTCGCCGACCATTTCAGGATCGAGTGCCGATGTAGGCTCATCAAACAGCATAATTTTGGGCTTCATGGCAAGTCCTCTTGCGATCGCAACACGCTGCTGCTGACCGCCGGATAACTGGGAAGGATACTGGTTCGCTTTTTCTTCAATCCCGACTTTCTTCAAGTAATACTTGGCGATCGTTTCAGCTTCGGATTTACTCATCCCCAACACCTTCATCGGTGCGAGCGTAATATTGTCGATCACCTTCTTATGCGGATACAGGTTAAAATGCTGGAAGACCATACCGATGTCCCTGCGCAGCTTGTTAATATCCGTCTTTTTATCGTTTACCTTCACATGGCCTACATCCAAGTTCCCGCCTGTAATCGCTTCCAAACGATTGATGCACCGAAGCAGCGTGCTTTTCCCGGAACCGGAAGGACCAATTACAACGACTACTTCACCTTGGCTAATTTCAAGATTTATTCCCTTCAGTACATGAAAGTCACCGTAATGCTTATCCACCTGCTGGAATGAAATCATGGAGCCTCCCCTCTAAGGCATAAATATCCTTGCAACCATTGCTCCCTTTTCATTTTTTAAGACATTTGTGTTATGTTACATTACACTTGATGAACTTGATTATAAGAAGCACCTACAAAATCTTAGATAATCCTACAACTGCCTTTACAGTTTTTTAAAATTTTTTTTGCCCAAAAAAATAAAACCCAGCCAGCGGCTAGGTTCTTGTCTAGTATGTAGGAGCGCGAGAGACCCTCTCCGTCCGTTAGATGAATCCTGCCCAAGGTTGGGTTGCTGTCGTGACTTCTTCTCCCGATTCGATAGCAGCCTGCATCATGAGTGCCAAATAGTGATCCTGCAGCGCCTCTTCCAGCCCATAGCATGGGGGTCCGCCCTGCACATAATCGGCCATCTTCATCAGACTCGTCGCAATGGCCAACTCATCGTCCGACAGACGCCCGGGAACGAACGGATTCTCATACAGCCAATCGTCGTTAGCTGCAATCCCCCGATGGTAATATCCTTCCAAGTTGCCGTTGTGACCGGTATCGACTCTTTGAAATGTGCCGTAGACGGGCGTCCGATAATCCCGCAAGTATCGGAACGTTTCGTCCGTCACTTCTCCGTGGCTTCCGCGAATGACGATGCGATTTTTGCGAATCCAGGAATGATACTGATCACCTGTAAAATCAAACAAGGCGAGCTTATTGCCGAAGCTCAGTGTAACGATATCCTGCACCGAATCGCCGATCACTTCGTTCTCCGGAAGCCCTTCTCGTCCCGGCCCTTTCACGATTCGGGACGTAAACCGCTGCCCCCGGATTACGGCGTTCTCAAAGCCAATCCCTAGCAGCTGCCGGATCAGGCTAATGCCGTGATAGCCGTGAGCGGCCGATACTTGGACATGCGAAATGTCCCCGAGTTTGCCCGATCTGGCGAAAGCAATCCGTGCAACATGCAGCGGTTGGTACAAGTATTGCTCGGCCACCTGTACGCGCTCCTGCAGCTTGCCTAGCGAAGCATGCAAAGAGATCATGTCGGCTATTTCTTTGGCCGGCGGCGTTTCCGTCAATACGGGAATTCCCCTCTCCGCCAATTGCAAAATACACGAAGGAGCCGCTTCCCTTGTTACCGAAACGACCGCGAACGCGAGAGGGCCGCTGGAAGCGAAGGACTCCATGTCACGGTAAGTTTTTACCCCCCACTCATCCTCAATCTCCTTGGCTCGTTCCTCATTTCGGATAAGCATCGCACGGATGGCAAACCACTGTGGCAAAGCTTTCGCAATCCGCAAATAAAAATGGGCTCTCCATCCGCTGCCCACAATACCGAACTCAATTTTAGACATAACTGCTCACCAACGCTTTCTCTCAACTTTCTTTCATTTAATAGAATTATATCAATTCCACCCAGATCTTGAATGGATGAATGATACTGAAACATGGAATTTTATAACTATGAACTCACCAGCGCCTTTCCAAGCATGACTCTCCTCGAAATAAAAAAAGCTGCCTGATTCACGGCAGCTTCTTTAAAATCTTCATTATGTCGTATACGTTCTTCCAAGGCCTATCTCACTCAGAAGCTGCCGATAAGCAATCGATGTGCGATCGGCTGGAATATGGGCTTCGGCCTGCAGGTCAAGCGGTAAATCTTCCGGTGTCTGTGCTTCGACCATTTCGCGGTCCTCTTGAAACACTTGTAAATTAAACTTGATCGTATCTTCCACTGGAGCATTTTTATCGAAATTACGTGAAATCGGACAGAATAATCGTGTATAACGGGCAGATACCGGAGAGGCACAATTCAAAATCCTCAGCTGCCCGTCGTTCGGAAAATAAACGGTTAGCGAAGCGGCAAACGGAGGAAATACACGAAATTCTCGCAGCCAGTTAAATCCCTCAGGTGCAGGATTTTCCTGACCTTTTCCGTAATTGCTAACCGTACTCCAGTACTCGGCAAGCAATTCATTCCCTACCCGCTTGACTTTATATTCCGGAACTTCCGTATTATTGCGGTCTCCGAATGTTTCTGTATGCACATAAGCAAAGTGCGATACATCCAAAAAGCCTTCCATCTGACGCCCGGCCGAACCGGCAATGTCGAAGCTCGGCGGCAACACGTTTAGATATTCGGGATCATCCCACCCTGGAAAGTCTGGTATTTGCTCTTCGCTGGATGCAAGGGATGTCCATATCAAGCCATATTTTTCAACTGCCGGATAGACAATTAATTTTAATTTCGGCGAAATTTTAGCATCGGGATGCGCAGGAACGGAGGTGCACTTGCCTTCGCAGTTATAACGGAATCCGTGATAAGGACAAACTATTTCCCCGTTCTCAACCCAGCCCTTGCTAAGTGGAGCCCCTCGATGAAAACAAAGATCACGAGCTATAACCACTTTATCGTTGCTGCGGTAGCATACGAGTTTCATATCCAACAGTTTTACACCGATCGGCTTTTCTGTGACTTCGCTTGCTAAAGCAATTGGATACCAATATTGAGCCAACACATGCCAATCCTGCGGAGTGAACGTACAGTCTCGGGGAAGTTGGATTTCTACGTTCGTTTTTTGGTTTTCAGATGTCATCATCAGGATCCCCTCACACTTCATTCAGTTAGTTAAGAATCATAGTAGTGTTAATTAATATTACATAATCACTACTAACATCTTACTACCGCGTTATTTTAACGGGCAATATCTAGGGTGATATTTTGTTTAAATGACCAAAACCAATCACATATGTTAGAATTCATAACATAAATTTAGCGTTGAGAGTTGACGATGACAGACCATACCGTTAATGAGCCATCCAAACTCAAGCTTGAGTTTTTCGGTGATATCCCTCTTCTAGGATTTGTTTCAAACCTTCCGCTCTTTTATGAATAAATGTGGTCCAAAATATTTTTCCTTTCTCAGCTAGTTCTTCTTGCGAATAACATCCTTCTTCAAACTTTCCCCAACACCCGTCCTTAGTCAATTTGTCCCATCCTAAGTAATCTGCATAAAGACGGTTTTCCGAAGGGATATCCGAGCCCATTGAATTCATTTTAACCAGTTCAGGGCAAAGCCACAGAGCTGTACAAACGGACAGCAGCCCGCCATGCATTTCGTTTAAGCCTTGTAACCCTGCTGTTTCAACTGCATGTTCCCATGCAAGATGATTATGATGATTTGAGGTGATTAGGATCATTTGAGGGTATTTGTAATTCATATGCTTGACGAAAGCAGCCTCCCAGTAAGAGCCCCCATGTCCCGTGCAAACTAAAAACTTCTTAAAACCTTGCCTCATCAGGTTCATGATCATTTCTTCCAGCATAGCTGTTAAAATATTAGGACTTACGGTTACAGTTCCTTTGAAATTGGCATGTTCTTCGGAGGTATTAAACGGAAGTGTAGGCAACACGTAAGCATTTAGTTCTTTTCCGTAAGCATTAGCGTATAGCTCTGCGATCAGCGTATCCAAATGCATGGGTAAATACGGTCCAAACTGCTCCGTCGCTCCTACGGATATAATAGCTGTATCAATTCCACTATTTGAAATTTCCGATGTGGTGTTCTTATAACTAAGCATGATGGCACTCCTTCAATATGTACAATTTTGCAATACGAAACAAATTATATCACTCCTAAGCGTTCTTAAAAAAGAAAAAAGCCGCAACATGTGCGGCTTTGTACGATCGTTCCGATCATTAAAACGTATTATATACATTTTCACACTCTTGCGCGGTCGGTTCATAAAAGCAGTGAAGCTTATATCTCCCTACGTGCGGCTGATTGTACCAGGTAGGCGGGCATGGCTGAGGAGCTTGGGCCGTTCCCGGTCGAAAATACCAAAGGGAGAATTTGGCCGGCCAATGCCGCTCGCCATTCACGGCCCGTCGCGCCAGACGGCGTTCCTTCTCTCTAGCGTTTTGATAGTACATCCCATGAAGCAGCGCTTCGAAGGCATGCGGTTGGTTGATCATTTGGGGAATTGTCCGGATCCCTTTGAAATCGGAGCAATTCGCTCTTATTCGGTTAATGCCGACGTTCCCGACAAGAAGCATACCTAGCTCACCTTCGCCAACAGCTTCGGCTCTAAGCAACCTTGCCAGCATGTTAATATCCTGGTCTCTGGCTTTAACAACGCCCATTCCCTCACCTCTTTAAAATGTTCTCTAGACACATCTTATTGTAGGTGAAGCGGAAGTGTTACTCCGTTAATTGTCCGTCTCAATCAGATTCATGATGACCTGCGCTGCTTCCACGCGTAAGGTTTCAGACTGCGGGTCAAATTGACCGCCGCTTCTTCCCTGCAGCAATTTGATCGCGGAAGCTTTGTTAACGGCTTCTTGCGCCCACACCGAAACGTTCGCCGAATCCACATAATTGTGCTGATCGTTACTTGCGTGAGTAGCTTTCCCGTTCTTATACTCGTAGGCTCTCACAAGCAAAACCGCCATCTGCTCACGAGTCAGGTGCAAGTTCGGGGCGAAGGTATTGTCCGTAACCCCGGTAACTAATCCGGCCGCAGTAGCCGCTGCCACATCCCCCGCATACCAGTCATTAGCAGTAACATCGGTAAAGGAGGAGCTTTTGCTTTGAGGCTGCAACCCAAGTGCTCGCACCAGAAGCGAAGTGAACTCTGCCCGTGTCGTTAAGCCGTTCGGGTTAAATTCACTTTCGGTTATGCCATTAATGAGATGCTTTGCGGAAAGAGACTGCAAAACATCATACGCCCAATGACCGGCTGGTACGTCTTTGTACTCTTTGTTATATTGTAAAACCGCATATTTGCTCAAATGAGAAAGCTTGACGTTGATCGTATTCGATTCTTTATCAAACTTGCCGCCGATGTACTCCCATTGATTCGTTGTTTCGTTCAAATAGTAGATCCCAAGCAGATTTTTATTCTTAACATCCGATTCGACTGGCAAAGACAGCTCAAGGCCTTCTGCAAACTTGGTCAATTTCACTTCGCTGCTGTCCGCCTTTTTCAACGTGATGCTGAGTTCGTACACCTGCCCTGCTATTTTCACTTTGGCGGAGTGATCGACTGCCGGCGTAGTTGCTGAATTGCTGTCTGCAACGGGGACCATTTGTACCTGTATGGAAGCTCCATCTACATTTCCTGCTTGTCCCAGAATGCTGTCTATGATGCTTTTGCCGATTGTAATCGCCACTTGCCCGTTTTTAATCTGTAGCGTGCTTCCGGACACTTGAGACAACGAAACATCCGCTTTCGTCTGCCCCTTGTCTAGCTGAACGATGATTTTTTCTTTATCTTTGCTTTTATCTTTATCTTTATCTTTACCTGTTTCTTTGTCCGTGCTTGCACCATTGTTGTTGTTGTTGTTGTTGTTGTTGTTGTCGTCGGAGCCTCCGCCAGAACTTTGGACAACTACCTGTACGTCCACCTTAGAACCGTTTGCCTGGTATTCTTTCCCGTCACCATCACCCAAGCTGACCGATTTTGCCGTTATTGACCCGGAAGCGGTTTGTGAAAGCGGCTTAGAGGCGAACTCCAGTTCAACGACATCTGCACTGCCCGAAACCGGATGTTCGGCGCCTTGACTCGCTACTAAGAGACGTAGTTGCCCGGGAGCAACGTTCTCGGAAGCGACGATCGACACGCCGTCAATGAGCGACTTCGCTTGAACAAACGTATATAGATCCGCCTGATATTGAAATTTCAAATCCTGAGCGTACGCGGGGCTCTTCACATTAGCAAGCCCAAAGACGACCTTGAAATGTTGACTGGCTCTCACAGATGCAGGTCCGGTTATGGCCGACAACAGTGCGTCATTAGCTTGATTCATCACCGTCATTTGCGCATCACCAATAGAAGCCGTGCTTGCCAAAGCGGAGCCAGGAACTAAACAGCCGACACATAACATCGTTGACAAACTAATCTTTAATAATTTCCGTCTCATGATTTCCATCCTTTCGATAGTTAGCGGTAACTCTCCTACTACGATAGTACTACCAAATTTATGAAAAATCGACACATTATTTGTTTTTTAAGCGATTTTTTCGCGTTTTTATGACATTAAAGCATATTTTGAGTGGGATGGTCGCACGATTGCAAATAAAAAGACCGTCAGGAAACATCCTGACGGTTCTCTTCACTACTCCAGATACATTTCAAATTCTCATGCCTCGCAGGTTCCGCATGATTGAGGGAACTTTATTCCCTTATTTCAGCAAAAAGCAAAAATTCAGCGCTCGAGGGTAACTACAGGGTCTAATTTCACCTCTCTGATCTAACTAGCTGCTCGGAATGATGGATTAGCGGATCATAGTTCCCATCAGAATGCCATAACGGTTGTTTTTAGTATAATAGCGCCCTGTAGTTCTCCTCCCTCATTCACAGAGGACTGACTACCATTCAATCAATTCAATTCGGTTTCCTTCCGGATCGATAATGACCCCGATTGTCCCCCAATCAAATGCTTTGATTTCAACATTCGTACCACGATCGTTAAGTTCTTTTACCGCATCATCAAACTTTTTGACGTTAAACCTCAAAACAATAGGGTTTTCAGCTCTGGTTTTTTCTCTGTCCGATGCAACCCCATTGGACTCAATCATTAGATAACTCCCGCCAAAATCTAAAACAGTTAACTCAGGACCTTTGCGTCTTACCGGCAAACCCATTTTCTCGACGTAGAAATCAAGTGTACTTTCATAATGTTCACAAAATAAAATAATACCTGTTTCTGTCAAATTCAGTGGAATTCACCTCCATAAAAGATCAATTTGTCCGCATCAGCCATTTTCTTAGATTTACGTACAAACTATCTTTCATTATTCCGCATTGTCTGGATGTTATAAATTGTTCAACAGTAATCGGATTTTCCCACATATCCAATCATCCCTTTCGTGCTAGACGTTCTTATTTATAGAACTATCTTAGCACTGAAAAAGCGTCCTAACGTCGGCGCCATGAATGATTTACCGCTACGCAAATGGTCTGACAGCAGCCCCGAAGAGGTCCTACGACCAAAGTCGTAGAAGGTCCCCTCCGGGGCTGCACTTAGCCAATATGTTTAAGAACTCAACCCCTTCTTAACGGCATAAATGGCCGCCTGCGTCCGATCGGACAGTCCGAGCTTGCTAAGCACGTGACTGACATGGGTTTTGACCGTTTTCTCGGTAATGTGGCACCTTGCCGCAATTTCTTTGTTGCTCCTGCCTTCCGCTAACAGCACAAGCACTTCGCGTTCACGAACGGTCAGGCTCTCTAAGCAAGCTTCATTGGCTTCGACAGGCGCTGGCGCTGCCAAGTGAGCCATCAACTGATCCGTAATTCGCGGATGCAGCTGCGCCTGCCCCGAGTGGGCGCCGCGAATCGCAAGCACAAGCTCCTCTGGCTGCACATCTTTGAGCAGGTAGCCGTTAGCGCCAGCCCGAATGGCCGGCAGCACATGGTCTTGATCGGAGAACGTCGTAAGCACAATGACCTTCACGTTCGGATATAATTGTTTGATCTGCTTCGTCGCTTCTATGCCATTCATGACAGGCATGATGAGATCCATCACAACGACGTCAGGGCTGAGCTCCTTTACTTTTTGCAACGCTTCCTCGCCATTCGCGGCTTCCCCGATCAATTCGATACCGGCTTGAGTGCCTAGAAAATACTGCAATCCTCTCAGGACTACAGCATGATCATCGACAAGTAACACTCGGATTGACATCGATTCTCCCCCATCTTATGCATTCTTCATTATAGACAACGGAAATGAGATTTGAATGGTCGTCCCTTTTCCTTTATGGCTTTGTACGCCAAACGAGCCGCCAAGCGCTTCAGCCCGTTCCCGCATTGTGTGCATGCCGAATTTCACTTGCCGCGTGCGCCGCTCTTTCGTAAAGCCGATACCCTCGTCTTTCACTTCAAAATAAACGTGATCCGGCGTGGTGCAAAGGGAGATGAGCGCGTTTTTGGCCCGCGCATGCTTAATCACATTGTTAAGCGCCTCTTGCCCGATGCGCCATAACGCTTCTTCCACCATACGCGGGAGTTCTCTCATACCTTCTACTTGCGTTGTAATTGTCAAGCCAATTTGGCGGCCATACTGCGTGAGACCGGTTAACAGTCCATGCTCCAATCCGGCCGGTCTTAACTGGAGAATGAGAGAGCGCATCTCGGTGAGTGAATTCTGCGATAACTGCCGAATATCTGTCAGCGCTTCCTTCACGAGCGGCTCCGCATCGCCAATCATGCTCTCAAGACCCCGCGATGTCAAATTAAGCGAGAACAGCATTTGGCTGACGGAATCGTGAAGATCTCTGGCCAACCGATTCCGCTCTTCGCTGCGTGCCAAATCACGGCGCTGCTCGTATACTCTCGCATTCTCGTAGGCTAGAGCAATGTGGTCAGTAAACGCTCTCGCGACTTCAGCATCAACCGTATCGAAGTATTGTTTCTTCAAGCTGCCAATGAAAAAAACGCCGATCGGTTCCTCTCTCAAAATAATGGGAACGGCAACACCGGAGCGGATCTCCGGGTAGAGCCCCTTTTTTCTCGAAATGGCATTGTCCGCAATTGACCGTTCGAACCTGATCGTCTCCTGTTTCAGAAAGGCTTGGCCAATAGGTCCTAAGCTGCGCATCGTATAGGAGCTGCAGCACGAATACAATTTGCCATCCATAAATTCCATACGCGGTGACATCTTGTCACCCTCTTGAATGAATACCGTCACAAGCGGAATATCGAAGGCTTCGCCATATCGTTGGACCGACTCGCCTGCAATCTTTTCAGTCGCCAACAAGCGGCCTAGCGATCTTGTAATTTCCCCGAGCTTCGCAAAATGGACAGCGCGCTTCTGCTGCTGGCGGTACAGCATGGTCCGCTCAATCGCCGTCCCGATTTGAAAAGCGACCGATTGGAGCAGCGCAAGCTCTTCCTCGTGAAAATGCTTTTTCCCCGGAGAAGCCACATTCATAATACCGAACATTTCTTGTCCGGCCCACAGCGGGATCGTTGCATGGTGGCTGATGCCTTCCGTATCGCCAACCGCGATCAGCATTTCTTCTTCCAAGCGTTCACAGCTTAAAATATTAACGGCATGTTTCAGCCTTCCATCTCGAAACCGATCGATGCACCAGCAGGATTTGGCCTTAAGAGGCGCCATATCGTCACGGGCGAGCGCCTCCGGAATTCCTTCTGCCGATAAGCAAGAGTGCCCCAGATCGGGGTCTTTACTGACTTGGAATATCCAACCGGCTTTTAAATTCGTTAATTCCAGAAGCTTGGCTAAGACAAGGGATAGCACCGATTCCAATTCATTGGCTTGGTTCAGTGTTTCTGCGATCGTTTTCAAAATTACAAGCTCATTCGCGCGTATCTCTGCTGAAATTGGAAACGCCTCCTTATAACAACTTTCTTAGAGCTGCTTGAATATGAATTGGTTTTAATTATAAAGTTTTATTCTTTGCATATCTAGATCTCGATTCCTACATGAGCAAAAGAATCAGGAAATTTAGTTTTTAGTAATAAATGTAAAGTTGGATTCGCATACTACGAGAATAATTTTAAAATGAAGATGGAGCCTAACAAGTGACGAATAAAATGATAGATTTTATTAAATACAAAGGGGATGTATGGAAAACCCCATTAGCTGCTGCACTGTCTTGGGAGCTTTCCGAATGGGCTGGGTCCAAGCATCCTTACTTGGCTCCACTGACAGTCATTTTGTGTATCCAATTAACCGTTGATAAATCTATACAATTCGCATGGCAGCGCGTCGCGGGAACGATAGCCGGCGTTCTTATCACTGCTTCTATAGCTCCTTATGTCGGCTTAAACGGCTGGAGTATAGGACTCCTTCTTCTTATCGGCACTCTTCTCTTAACGTGGCTGAAATTGGAGCATGCCACAATTGTCCAATTTTCTCTCAGTATTTTATTGGTCATGTACTTTCAAAGCAAGATGCCGAGCTATCCCCTTGATCGGATACGCGATACCGTTATTGGCGCGATTGTAGCGCTCTTGATCCATGTCATGATATTCCCTCCCGATTCTGTAAACAAAGCCAAAAAAAAGATGATCCATTTCGCAGACCATCTAGCCAATCATTATACCAATACCGCGCAATGGGTTACAGAGGGCTGTTCCACAGCTAAAACACAGGATTTGCAATATCAATTGCAAACCTTATTTCAGGAGCTTCATCAAACGACGAACGAATTGGATAAAGCGGAGCAAAGTCTGCGTTATAATCCGCTAGGCGCCACTAAACGCAATACGTTGAAAAAACTGAACCAGCAGATGAACCCGCTTCGTTCCGGATATGCCAAGCTCGGCGATATGATACGTATTTTGGCGATGTGGTCCGAAAGCGGCAATTTTGCACAAGAGAATGAGCGAGTGTGGGCCGATCATTTGAACACATTAGCGGAACTTATCGAGGTATGGAAAGAAGGATTGGCTGACCCGGAACGGTATGGCTTAGTTTCAAACGGGCCACATCCGCAAATGAAAGTGCCTGATGATATGGAGAAGAATCAGTACCCGGTTGCCTTATATATGAACGCAGAACAAGTTAGTCACGATTTTCAAATTTAAAAACGTCCTTAACGGCACGATGAATTTCTTCGTAGGACGTACACCTGCAAATGTTGGATTCCAGCCAAACCCGAATGGTCTCTTCATCAGCATGAGGGTGAAGTCTCAGCAAGCCTTCACAGTTCATAATAAAACCAGGAGTGCAGTAACCGCATTGGAACGCTTGATTTTGAACAAATGCCTGTTGGATGGGGGAGTCCTTTAGACCCTCAATCGTTGTGATTTGTTTTCCACTAGCTTCCACGGTGAGCATTAGACACGATTTCAGGGGCTGGCGGTTGACCCATATTGTACAGGCCCCGCAGTCTCCGTTACCGCAACCGGGTTTACTCCCTGTGAGTCCGAGCTTGTCTCGAAGTGTATATAGCAGTACATCTGCAGCCCGCACTTGAATCGCTCGGTTATCTCCGTTAATTTCAAATTCGACTGGATAAACAGCCATGTGTCGAGATGACATGCTTCACCTACTTTGCAATAAATATACCGCGTCTGCCATCGTTTGTTTAAGTACGAATTCCCGATAAGAAGCGGAACCTTCTGTATTATGCAGGAAAGGGCCAGGAAGCTTACGTACCGCTTGTGCAATTCTTGCTGTCAATGGTACTTGGGAGTCGTTCAACACCCGGTCGATCTCAAGAGATCGAAAAGGGAATGCGCAGACGCCGCTGTATGCCGTATGGATCTCGTTATCTATTTTAAGAGCAGATAATGTGACGAGAGGATATCCGACGTTGCCTATTTGCCGTTTCTTATCATGAACGTACGGCAGTGATAAGTAGGCTCGGTCTGTTAATGTTTGGACAAGAAACTCCCCGTTTTCCAATCTCATTTGTTGCAAGAAAACATGGTGAATCGAAACTTCTCTTCTTCCATACATGCCTGCAATAACCATACGGCTGTTGGCCAGCAGAAGCGGGAGTACAGCCTCACGATAATGAATTTTGCCGCAAATGTTTCCTCCGAGCGTGATCTTATTCCGGGCTGTTTGGTCGGCGACTCCCTGCGCTGTTTCGCTGAGGAGAGGGAACAGGTTCGCCCTAGACAAAGCCGATAATGTGACACAGGCTCCGAGAACCAGCTGATCTTTCCGCAGAGCCATTGCATTGCACTCCGGAATAGCCTTCAAATCGATGACTGCTCCCGGATGAATGGCGTTTGTTCGTGCCCACGTAATGATCTCCGTACCTCCGGCGTAGTAGATCGGTTTCTTCCCTTGTTTTTGCAAATACTGAAAAAATTCCACAGCCTGCTCTACAGAAGAGGGTTTGTAGTATTCAAAGTCAAACGGTATCATGGATCGTCCCCCAGATCATCTCGGGTGTCAATGGCAGATGATTGAGCTCTACGCCAGCAGCGATGGTTAAGCTGTTCGCCAATGCGGCCGGCATGCCGATCAAGGCGTGCTCTCCGATCCCGCGCAACCCGTAAGGCGCTTCCAAATGAGGCGTCTCGACGAAATCAACGATGTACGTTGGCTGCTCACCATAACGAAGCAATTTGTAGGTTCTAAATTGCGGATTTAATACGGCGCCTTTATCATTAAATACAAAAGCTTCCCGGCTGGCAAAACTTAAGCCCATACTCATCGCCCCTGTTATTTGGCTGCGGGCCATTCCCGGATTGATAACTTTGCCGGCATCGATGACGGTTGCCGCTTTAATGATTTTATAGGTATACGCTCTTGTATCTAACTCCACTTCTACCGCTTGCGCGCCGACTGTCCATTCCGGACCCGGATTTCCTTTGCCGGTTTGAGGGTCTAATAAGGTTAAATTACGCATGGCATAGCTCCCGCGGCCGATAACTTGACCGCCAATCGCATTTCCATTTGGAAATGTGTAGCCGTTAGCGATTTTTTCAATAGCTATCCCTTTATGAGGGCGATCTTTCCTATAAACCTTGCCCGCTCCGACTTCCAAGTCTGTTGCCGAGCATTCCAAGACGATTGCAGCTATGTTTTTTAGCTGTGCGATGGCATCGTCAGCCGCATGTAGAATCGCATTGCCAACTAGAAACGTGCTGCGGCTTGCTACTGTTTTCCAATAATAGGGATCCTTCTCCGTGTTGACATCTGTAGAGATATGTATCATCCGGTCATCCATACGCAGCTTCTCGGCTAACAGTTGGGTCAGAGACGTCCTGCTGCCTTGACCGATTTCTACTGCGCCGCAGAGCAGATTAAGGCTCCCATCCGGATTAAATGCGACAACGGCTCCCGCTCCGGCATCTGTTGGCGTATCGGAATTTTTCCAGAAACAGCATACCCCCACCGCCTTGACGAGATGGCCATCGGTTTCACGCATTGGACGAGCATCCCATTGGAGTAATGTTTTCAATTTGGCAATGCACATGGGCAGATCGCCCAAATTACTTCTATCGAGTAATGTTTGTGTCGGAGACGTATCTCCTGGTCCTATTGCGTTATTGAACCGAAACTCTAGAAGATCCATGCCAACCCGACCAGCCAGTAAATCCATTGCTCTTTCAATAGCGAACGTCAGTTCTGGGTGGCCGAATCCTCGAAAGGAAGTGGAATACGGATGGTTCGTATACATGCATAAGGAGTCGCACTGAACGTTCTCAACGCGATAAGGTCCCGTACAATCGACCGCTCCCGCCCGGCTCATAACCGCCCCCCGATCCGAATACGCTCCGCCATCATACAGATATAATATTTCGGCCGCCATCAATCTCCCTTCACGCGTGCAGCCAAGTTTAATTGTCGCATCCAGTCCGATATGGACGGGTGAAGAGATCATGTCCGCCTCCCGGGAATTCACCAATTTTACAGCTTTTCCACCAACCGCGCGGGAAGCCATAAAAGCAAGTAATTCGAGCTGAATCGCCGATTTCCCACCGAAACTACCTCCAACCAGAGGCGTGTGAACGATCACTTTATGAAGCGGGATATGAAAGGATTGGCTGATCGTTCTTCGGATAACAAAAGGCGATTGTGAGGCGGAATGGATGATCACTCTTCCGTCCGGTAAAATCTGCGTAGTACAGCAGCGCATCTCCATCGCTGCGTGATCCGTTTGGGGGATTGTGACCTTAACTTCAATCGTATGAACGCTATTCTTCCATCCTTCTGCCATGTTGCCCTTGCGTATCTTGGTCCGGTTCGCGATATTCGTTCCCGGCTCCGGGAAAGCTTCTTCTTGTCGCTTGTACTCGGCAAGATGCTCATGGATGAGCGGAGCGCTGTTCTGATAAGCGTCGCTCGGAGAAAGGACGACCGGTAAAAGTTCGTATTCCACTTTAATTCGGAGAGCCGCCATTTCTGCTACATATTCTTGCTCCGCAACGACTAAGGCGACGGGCTCGCCGAAATATCTCACTTTGTCAATGGCCAGTGGCGGACGGTCTGCCAGGGGCGATCCAGTCAAAATCGGCTCATCTTGACCTGTTATGACCGCTTTTACACCCGGAAGTTTCATGGCTTCGGACGCATCAATGGATTTTATTTTCGCATGAGCATGCGGGCTAAGGGCAATTTTGACATGTAATAATTCCGGTCCTGAGACATCATTCATATATTTGGCAAGCCCTGTGACTTTCTCCCATGTTTCCTTTCTGGGAATGCTTTTCCCAATCGAATGTAGGATCGTCCCCCCCTCCTTTATATCCAATTGATCTCGCAACGCCTCTATACTTCTTAGCTAATATATATACAGAACATGTTGTCCGTATTATTTAGCCGCCTCAACTTTTTGTGCTACAAAAACTTATTGCGGTACTCGGTCGGCGTCAACCCGTATTGTTTCTTGAAGCTTTCCCTGAAATGATCCTGATCGGTGTACCCGATCCAATCGCAGATTTCATAGATTTTGACGGCGGGATCCTTCAACAGCCGGGCTGCTTCCTGCATCCGGAGACGAATGATCGAATGATTAATGGTCATTCCCGTGACTTCTTTAAATAGCATATTCAAATATTTATCGCTCAGACCGACGGATGCCGCCACATCAGACAGCGCCAGTTCCTTGCGCATATAGGATTCTTTCACAAATTGGATGGCTTGCTCAACCAACTTTTTCTTTTTCAAACTGCCGGTCCATTCCCCACGGGGCAGCGCTTCCGACAAATTCGGAAGCTGATCTTTGGCCGTTTGCTCGGCCAGCTTCAATGTTTGACGCTCTTCTCTTTCTTTGCGCAGCACTTCAACGGCTTGCGACAGCACTCTCTCAATTTCACGCGGATCGATCGGCTTCAGCACATAATCCAGCACTTGCAGCTTAATCGCTTGACGCGCATGATCAAACTCATTCAGCCCGGATAAAATGATGCAGCGAATATCGGGATTGCGTATTCTAACCGCCTCAATTAACTCCAGTCCGTTCATCTTCGGCATCCCGATATCGGTCAAGAGCAGGTCCGGCTCCTCGCGTTCAAGCCACGCCAGCACTTCCTCACCATTCTCTACGGCACCGAGCAGCGTTATATCTAGTGCCTGCCAGTCGATCGCGTGCTTCAACGTTTCACGAACAATCTTCACATCTTCGGCAATGAGCAGCTTAAACATTCGCAACATCCTTTCTTCTTCCCGGCTGCTTCCCGTAGTAAGGCAAAACAATTTCGACTCGGGTCCCCGAACCTTCGCCTACGTCTATATACCTCAAGCCATAATGTTCTCCGCCATGCAGTTGAATTCTCCGGTGAACGTTCAGGGTGCCATAGCCGCTTCCTGCCTCGTTCAATTCGCCCATATCTCTTGCCGACTGCTGACGAAGCAGGCGGTTCATTAACTCTGCATCGCAGCCCCGGCCGTTATCTTCCACGCTCAGCACGAGCCCTTCCCGCTCCAAGCGGGCTGAAATCGCAATCCGGCAACCTTTTTTGCGATCGGCGAACCCGTGAATGACGGCATTTTCCGCAAGCGGTTGCAAAATCAAGTGAACGATGTTCACATGCAAGAGATCGCTCGGCAAGTCCACATCGACGTCTAAATCATCCATCATCATTTGTTGAATATGGAGATACGCTTCAACTTGTTTGATCTCCTCATCTAGTGAAATCCAGGTTTCCCCCCGGTTCAGTCCATAGCGAAATACGTTAGCCAAGGAGCGAACGATCTGGCTCGTCTCCTGATCCCCCGACATGATTGCCCGGCAATTAATAAGGTCCAGCGTATTATATAAAAAATGAGGATTAATCTGCGCATGCAGCAGCTCCAGTTGAAGCTGGCGGCGTTCAACCTCTTCGGTAAACGATTTCTCGATGAGGCCATGAATCGTTACGAGCATCGCTGCGAATTTCTGATTCAGCTCATCGATTTCATAAATGCCCGTGTTCTGATAAGGCAGCGGCTCTTTAAATTCCACCACTTCCGGGCGTTGGATGGCGGTAACGAGCTTGGTAATCGGCACCGTCACCCGGACAACGATTTGCCGGAGCCAGAAACCGGCAATAAGCAGCGCAGCCGCAGCCGTGGCAGCACCGATAAGCGAGATCGCCAAGGTATATCTGCTGAAATGGCTCTCCGGAACGACGGAAAGCAGCTTCCACCCGTTATCCAACGTTTCGAACATGACCCGGTGATTCTCCCCGTCGACCTTCGATATGATTGTTCCCTGAGCATCGGCGAGTGTGCGGACATACGAAAGTTCGCTAACGTCCTCGAGAAAATTGTAACGCTCACTATAGATGACCCGGTTCGATTCATCCAGCAGCAGGTGAAAGCCTTCATCCAGTTTTGCATTGTCGAAGATCCCCCTGATACTGCCCGTATCCGCACCAACAATGACCGTACCCACGTTGCGGCCGTCTTTGAGGCTCGTTTTTTTGCGTGCCGAATAGATCATGGCCGTATCGGCATCCGACTTCTGGCTCCACCATACGATCTGTCTATCTCCGCGACTCAGACTTTGAAACCATTTCTGTTGCTGTAAATCATTATTTTTATAAATCCCGGTTATCGGGGAAAAATGTTCCGTCGCCATGGCATAGAGTCCGCTCCCCGGTTCTAGTGCAACAGAAACGACATACGACTGCTGCACGTTATTGCCGGTGCCGAAATCGTTCAGAAGAGACAACAAAGAAAGATTTTGCAAATTCGCTTCCAGCGTATATAGATCGCTAACCGCTTCGAAGGGCTTCTCATACGTGTTCATAAGTAAATTTTCAATCGATTGATTACTCATCAGAAATGCAGCTACATTGTTCATCGTGTTAATTTGATATTCGATGTTGCGGTAAACAAATTTCGTTGATTGCTCGGCCATCTTCAAGGTATGGTCGTTCTGCACCCGGATGAGGATATAGCTGGCGGCTGTGGCAAACAGGGCGATAAAGGTTACGATCAACACGAAAATCGGTAAACTGAGCCGTGATAATAACCTGGCATGACCGCTGCGTTTGCGGAAGCGACTCACCATGAAGATCACCCTCTTTCCCTCTTAGGATGGCAAAAGCCCCCTCATCAGCATGTGCCGATCGAGGGGCTCTCCAAAACTTATTTGCCTGATTTCTTCTTAAAGGAGGCTTCCAGCTCGGTAAGAATCTGCGTGCCGCCCTGTGATTTCCATTTGTCTGCGAACTCATCGAATTTCTTGATATCCGCGCCCATAATAATTTGTGTGAAGACGGAATCGCGCAGCGTGTTCAGTTCCACCAGCTTGGCGATTTTCGTCGGAGAGTCCAAATAGTTGGAAGCGTCTGTGATTTGGAACGGATTGTTAATCGCAACATCCAACGCCTGCGAATGACGCAGCGGCAGCGATTCCAAATACCGTGGCCATCCTTTCAAGCCAGGAGCGAACAGGTAGCTTTGAATACCGCGGAAGTTCCCATTTTTATCTTGCTGCGTCTTAGGATCAATCAGATCGGTAACTACCTTCATCTTGCCATTGTCGATCTTATAGTCTTCTCCTTCAATGCCCCATACGGTCAGCATTTGATTCTCGAGCGACAAGGAGTTCTCGATGATCGCCAGCACTTTTTTCGGATCTTTGGTCTTCGCGCTGATTGCGTGCATTTGGCCAAATGGTGCGCCTGCAGGAGCTACCGCTTTGCCATCGGGGCCGACTAGCGAGCTGTTCAAAGATAAATATTTGAACGGTATGTTGGACTGATCCGGCAGCTTGCCATCGGAAGCTAATTTGCCGCTTTTCTTAAGCTCGTTAGTTTCCACCTGCGTGTCATAGTCATTCGGTGTGGACCACCAGCCCATCCATGAGAACAGTTTGCCGCTGTAGAGCTTCGCCCGCAGCTGCTCCTCCTTGATCGTTGCGAATTCTTTATCGATAAGTCCTTCTGCGTACATTTTTTGCAAATACTGCAGGGCCTCTTTCATTTTCGGATCGATATCATAATTGCTGAATTTGCCGTCTTTTTCCGTGAAATAGCCTGGTGTTACGCCGAATGCGCCAAAAATATGATCAAATGAATTGTTCGCATATTTCTGCTGGCCAATCTGTGCCGTATAGCCGCCGAGCGGGATGACGTCCGGTTTCTCTGTTTTTACTTTTTTCAGCAAATTGTAGTACTCATCCAGCGTTTTTGGGATTTGGGCGCTCATGCCTTCCACGTAGTCCTTACGCATCACGACATTCCAGCGATAGCCGGCGCCAGGTCCTCCTTGATAAGGAATCCCGTAAATTTTACCGTTAACTTTCGCCTGCTCGAATACTTCCTTCGGCACTTCCTTGAGAATATTCGGCGTATCTTTCTCATTAATCAGATTCGTGAGATCTACGAAAGCGCCTTGCTGCGCATATTTTTGGAAATCGTCGGCGAAATCGATACGGACGACATCGGGAATATCGCCGCTGGACATTTTGAGATTAAGCTTCGTTTTATATTGCTGAACGTCCACCATCTCCGCCGTGATTTTGATGTTCAGTTTTTTCTCTACAGCTTGTTTGACGGCATCCTTCGTTGGATCATAGGGCTTGGATATATCCTGGGCCTTCAACCATTTAAGTTCGTAAGGCTCTTCAACTTTAGGTGCTGCCGAAACGACTGTATTTGCCGATGGCGCTGCCGCAGAAGGTGCCGTGTCACCAGCCTTGCTGCACCCTGCGAGGGTTACGGTTCCTGCCAAGAGGGTGGAAAGCACACTGTATGACCAAACTCTACCATGATTTGACATAAAATATTGACCTCCTTGAATTATATTTTATTTTCATGCCGATGGGAATGACAAGAACGAATAAATCAATTAGCCTTTGACAGAGCCGATTAACATTCCTTGCTCGAAGTGCTTTTGAATAAACGGATAGATGATGAGCATCGGCAGCGCCACGATCACAATCGCGGCCATTTGGATGCCGATGGTCGGCGGAGGCGTCGAGCCAGCCGCTTCAAGCAGCTCCGGCGGAAGACTGGAACTGGCGATAATCGTGCGGAGGATGAGTTGCACTGGCGCTTTGTGCCAATCCGTCACATAAAGCATGGCATTGAAGAAATCGTTCCAATAGACAACCAAGTATAGCAGTCCGATCGTTGCGATTACCGGTTTGGATAGCGGCAGCACGATCTGCCATAGGATTCTGAACTCGGAGGCGCCATCCATGGAAGCCGATTCTCGCAGGCTCTCGGGAATGGTTTCGAAAAACGATTTCATAATAATCATGTTGAAAGCGCTGTAAGCCATGACCAAAATAAGCACATAATTGGTGTTTAACAGCCCTAACTGCTTGATGGTGATATAGGTAGGGATCATGCCGCCTTTGAACAGCATCGTGAAGACGAAGATGAGCATGAAGATTCGCCTACCAGGCAGTCTTTTCTCTGCAAGCGCGTAGGCGGCTGTTGTTGTCAGGAACAAGGCGAGCAGAACGCCGCCCGCTGTATTCCGGATCGTATTGCCGTAGGCCTTGAAGATCAGCGAGCCCTCTTTTAACAAATACGCATAATACTCAAAACTAAACGAGCTGGGAAACAAAATCAATCCGTTCTGCTCGCTGAAAATATGATACGGTGTCACGGAAACGGAAATCACGTACCAGAAAGGAATGACAATAATAATCGTCATGATCGTCAGAATTACGTAGTTCGTTGTGACGAAGGCTCTCTCGCCTCTTGTTAGCTTCATCGCATCTCTTTCCCTTCGTCAGAAAATACCGGAATCATTGATTCGCTTGGCAATTTGATTGGCTGCCAGCATCATCACTAGTCCAATAACACCCTTGATCACGTCCGCTGCGGCAGCAAGACTCAAATTAAATTGCTCGATGCCGACACGGTAAATGTACGTATCCAGAATATCACCGACTTCAAAGACCATCGGATTGTACAAGTTGATGACCTGATCCAATCCTGCGCTCATGATATATCCGACCCTCAGGATGAAGATAACGATAATGGTTCCGGTAATACCAGGGAGCGTTACATGGAAAATTCGCTGAAACCGTGTCGCGCCATCCATCGTGGCTGCTTCGTAGACCTCCGGGTTAAGTCCGGCGATAGCTGCCATATAGATAATGGCCGCCCAGCCCATCTCCTTCATCGCATCCGTAACGACCAGAATAGTCCGGAAATAAGCAGGCTCAACAAGCAGATAAGCCGGATTGCCGCCGAAGAACTCGATGATCTTGTTAATGACTCCGGTTTCGGGCGAAAGCAGCAGCGTGATAATCCCACCGTAAACGACCCATGATACAAACCTCGGCAAGTAGACGGCCGTTTGGAGCGACTTTTTAAACCATACGACACGAATTTCATTTAGTGCAAGCGCTAACAAGATGGGGCACAGAAAACCGCTGATCATTTTGTACAAGCTGATGAGCAGAGTGTTCTTGAAGGCATTCATGAACATATCCGATTCAAACAGCATTTGAAAATATTTTAATCCAACCCAATGACTACCCGAGAACCCCTGTATCGCGTTATAGTCCATGAAAGCAATGCTGATTCCGTATAACGGCAGGTAATCAAAAATGAAAACCCAAGCCAATGCGGGCAGCAGCAAAACGTAAAGCAATTTGTATGTCCATATCCTCCTTATCTGCCTCGACAGCGATGTTTGTTTGGCGGTGGTCATCTTGGCAGCTATCGGTTCCATCCGTTCTCCTCCTATCCGCTCGCTACTTAAGCTCTCTCTGTAATGAAAGTGTTTACATGATTTAGCTTACTGGAATTTGGCAGGCACGAAAACGGGAGCGAAGGACGAAAATACAGGGGAAAAGTCATAACATTTCATTTTCCTGGCTGTGCGCGAGAGTACTCGCTAAGGCGTTCTCGATGATTTTTGCAAATCAACTGCTTTTCAGTAATAATAGAAAACGGTTGTTTTAATAAGATTATTGATCTACTTAGAGAAATGGAGTGCTGGAAGTGAAACGTACTTGGTGGAAGGAATCTGTAGTTTATCAAGTCTATTGGCGCAGTTTTTTGGATACGAATGGTGACGGCTATGGCGACCTTCAAGGGCTTATCGAGAAACTCGACTATATTAAAGAACTCGGTGTGGATGTTATATGGCTGAACCCGGCCTATGAATCGCCCGATAAGGATAATGGTTACGATATTTCCGATTACAACCGTATTATGCCGAAAGCCGGAACGATGGAAATATGGGAAACGCTGCTTCAAGAAATCCATCAACGCGGCATGAAACTGATTATGGACCTCGTTGTAAACCATACTTCCGATCAACACCCATGGTTTGTTGAATCTCGTTCCTCCCGTGATCATGCCAAACGTGATTGGTACATTTGGAAGGATGCAATAGACGGACAAGAACCGAACAACTGGCGTTCCTACTTCTCTCCGTCTACTTGGGAATGGGACGAACAGACCGGACAATATTATTTTCATTCCTTCGCCGTAGAGCAGCCCGATTTGAACTGGGAAAATCCCGAAGTACGCGAAGCGGTCTATGCGATGATGCGTTTTTGGCTGGAAAAAGGAATCGACGGCTTCCGCTTGGATGCCATTGCCCTATTGGCTAAGCCGGAGGGTTACCCCGATGCCGACAATCCGCAGGATATCCGGTATTTGACCAACAATCCGGGATTACATACCTATTTGAAAGAAATGAATGAACAAGTGCTGCGTCATTTTGATATTTTGACAGTTGGCGAAGCTGCGTTCGTTAGCCCTGAAGAAGGCTTGAAATACGTGGGAGAAGATCGAGACGAGCTGCATACGCTGTTTCACTTCGAAGTGGCGGACGAGATGCCAACATGGGACATGCTGCGATTCAAAGACATTCAAACCCGTTGGTACGAAGGGTTAAAAGGCAAAGGCTGGAATTCGCAATTCCTCAACAACCACGACCATACCCGTCAGGTAACGCGTTATGGAAACGATAAGCAATATCGCAGAGAGTCAGCAAAGCTGCTGGCAACTATGCTGCATACGTTACCGGGCATGCCTTATATTTATCAGGGCGAAGAAATCGGAATGACGGGCGTTCGCTTCCCCTCTATTGAAGATTACGACGACATCGCGATGAAGAATCGCTATCAGGAAGAGGTTCTCAGCGGCAAAGATCCTCAAGCCGTCTTTGAAAGCTTGAAGGCTCTAAGCCGCGATAACTCCCGTACCCCCATGCAGTGGGACGACTCGGAGAATGCCGGGTTCACGACAGGAACGTCTTGGATCAAGTTGAATCCGAACTATAAGGAGATCAATGTGAAGCAGGATCTGGAGCACCCGAACTCCATTTACCGATATTACCAGAGGTTAATTGCTCTGCGTAAAGAACATGATGTCATGGTATACGGAGAATATAAAGATCTTTCTGCGGGAGATCCGCATCTTTACATGTACACACGAACCTTAGAGGACGTAATCTGGTTGATTATTTTGAATCACGCCGACCATGAAACATCCTTCACGCTACCGGACGGTTTCAGTGGCCGGAAGAAAGAGCTGATGCTTGCCAATTATCCGGATGTAACCGGAGATGACAGCGGCGCCGCGAATTTCAAGCTTCGTCCGCATGAGGCGCTCATTTACAAGTTTTAAACCACAAAAGGCTGTCCCAAAAGTAGAATTTTCTGCTTTTGAGACAGCCTTTCGTATTTTTAGGCGATTGGGGAAATGCTTTTAACCGGATGGAATAAGGCGAATATTTTTGTCCAAATTGGAAAGCATCAGGAAATTTCGATTGAAAGTAAAGATACGGTTTACCTGGTAATAGGACATGGTTACAGCTGTGTATGCTTCGCTGAGCGAGAACCGGAGCTCGGGCCTGTCTATAAGCAGTCTGCGCGATTCGACTTCAATTTCGGGGCCGCCAGAGATGAGCGCCAGCTTGCCTTTACTCACGGCTTTATCAATCGCATTCAGAAAATATTCCGCCTGCTCATAGCTGTATTCATTGCGCAGCCATTCGTGTAGATCAAAAATAATGGAATTGGTCGTTACGTAATTACGTTCGAGATCATGCAAATCCAGAAAAAGAGAACGTGCTTTCAAATATCGGGGATTTTCAGGGTTCATCAAAGCGGCTAAAGCAGTTTCATCCAGAAAAATAGCCTCCTGAATGTTCAAGTGGTTATCCAAATGTCAGCACTCCTTAGTTCTTTAGTTTGCAAATACCATCCAAGTACAGAAGCGGGTTATCTTCCTTTTGAGCAACTGAAATGGGTGCTAATTCGTGCGGGGCGCTTGTCAGGTATTGGACAATGATGCCATTGACGATCGCTTGCACGGTCGTATGCTGCATATCGGCGATTTCTTTCAGCTCAGCATAATATTGCGGATTGAGTTCTATCAGGCTTTCATCCTCATCTTCTTCACTTCTTGAAGAAATGAATTCGGATGCGGTAGACTTCACTTTTTCGAATTGATTTTGTATGAAGCGTTTGTAAGTATTCGCCATCGTGATTCACTCCTTATGGTTAGTTCTTATACACATTCGTCGAATTTTGTCGGTTTCAGGGGGTGAATTAGCAAAAAATCCCTCAAGCCGTATCACGGCAATTGAGGGACCTCTGTCTATTAAACGTTTACTCCGGTTACAAAAACCAAATCGCAATAGCACCAGCCAAACCTGCAAGTGCAACTATACTCCCGCCAAAACGGGTTGACCATACATACAAGTCCGATGGCTCAGTTGCATCATTAGACTTCCAGCTCTCCGTAACGGTCCATATGAATGAGGGTCTAAACAACATGATTAATCCCAGAAGAATAAGAAGAACGCTAATAAAACCCATACAATCTCTCCCCCAACAGATCAATTATTCCCACTTCGCCTGAACGCTTCCTCTAGTTACTCAGCAGTTATCGCAAACAATGCGTGATCTTCCCATGTGCCGTTAATTTTCAAATATTTTTGGGCTAAACCTTCATGTCTAAAGCCTGCCTTCTCTAAAACCCGGATCGATGGAATGTTCCTAGGCATCACCCCAGCTTGAATCCGGTGCAATCCTATCTCGTTAAAGGCAAAATTCACACACCAAGTAACAGCCTCTGTTGCATAGCCTTTACCGTTATGTATTTCATCAATAAAATAGCCTAAGTACGCATTCTGAAAAGCACCTCGCGCAATACCCGTTAGTGCTATTCTTCCTGCAAGTTCAGCCGTCTCTGTCTTAAAAATTCCAAAAATATAGGATTGATCGCTGGCTCCCCCTTGAATGCCGATCGCAATCTCCTTTTCCTGCCCTTCTAGCGTAAAATGCGATTCATCTCTGATGGGCTCAAACTGCTCATAAAAATTACGATTTCTAAGCTTTAGTTCAAGAAGTTCGCCTGCATCCTTCATCTCAAACTTCCTTAAATAAATGTTACTGCTGCCCAAAACATATCCAACCTTTCTAAGTCATGTTACCGTTCTGAAGAATAAAAAACGAATACAAAGCCAACATTAGTATCGTTAGAAACATATGGAGGTATTGAAATGAATACACAACGTGCCCAACAAATTGCTGCTTCGCCAGTAATGGCAAATGTAACGTGCGACGGAGTCCCGGTTTACATTCAAAATGTAGACGAGCAAAATGAAACCGCAAGAATCTATCCGCTTAATGACCCGGAGAATGAACAAGAGGTCCATTTGAACAATCTAATGGAGCACTACGAATAATTGTAGCATAAGGAAAGGCATATATCTCTCCGATATGTTCATCCAAACAGAAAGATTGCCTACCTCCAGCCAGAAGGCAGGATAATAGGCAATCTTTTTTACTAACTTTGATAGCTAGTCTCTGCGTTTTTATCGCCAACTTCAACCGTAACATCCTTCGTTTCACCATCACGTGAGATTGTTACTTTCAGTTTATCTCCCACTGTCGCGGCTTTCACAGCTTTGGTAAGGTCATCCGTGCTTGATATCGCAGTGCCATTTACATCCAAAATCACATCGTACTGACGAATTCCCGCTTGAAAAGCCGGCGTGCCTTGCTTCACTTCAGTCACTACGGCACCTTTTGTACTGTTGATTTTTAAGTCATCCAGCATATCATTCGAAATATTTTGTAAGGCTACGCCGATATATGGTGCTGGCTCTTTTGGAATGGTTTCATTATTTTTCAGCTTATCGACAACCGAACTAATGGTGCTTGACGGAATTGCAAAGCCCATGCCTTGCGCTTCAGAGTTGACAGCTGTATTGATACCGATAACTTCGCCATTCATATTTAAAAGCGGACCGCCGGAATTGCCCGGATTGATCGCTGTATCTGTTTGCAGCAAATGTTTGTAGTCGCGCGTACCCTGCTCATCATCGATGCTGATCTCACGCTCTTTGGCGCTTAATACGCCTGTCGTTACCGAGTAATCGAAGTCATACGGGTTGCCGATCGCGACAAGCCAGTCCCCTACTTCCGTATTATCGGAATTGCCGATTTTCAGAGCAGGAAAAGCTTTGTCTCCTTCAATTTTGAGTACGGCCAAGTCTAGATCGTAGCTGCTTCCCAGAAGTTTTGCCGTAAAAGGTGTGTCGTAGCCTTGTACATAGACGTTGATTTCATCAGCGCCATCGATCACATGCTCATTCGTTAAAATATAACCGCTTGAGTCGAAAACAAAGCCTGATCCAATCCCATTCTCAATGGTATCCCCGCTTTGATTCCCTTGCTGAAAGGCGTTTCTTCTATTCTGTCCACTCTGTGTCTGTTTTACTTTCGTCTCGATTTTGACAATAGCTGGACTCGCCGCTTTGGCTATGGATGAGATACTGTTCGTCCCGTTTGGATTTAACGAAGCCGTTTGGACATCAGCACCTCCCGAGTTAGACGTTGCAGCAACGCTTGATTGAACTGGCTGCGCATTTAACCCGAACAGATCCATTTTATCTGAGGTGAACATTAACCCACCGACGACGAGTGCGCCAGCCATAAAAGCTGTAAACGTAGATTTCAATTTTGTGCTCCGCGGCTTATTTTCTATTTTTATATCATTAGTGTTGTCTGTGTTTTTCATATCTTCGTTCATGCGATTACCGCCTTTCATGTATCATTTATTTGATTGCTGCTGATAGATACTAGTATAGAGTGCTAACCTGAAGTGTTGATTAAGTTTGGCTGATAGGCATATGAAAGCTGACTGAATGTATGCTGAAAGTGCCAATTCGCGCAAAAAAGCCTTGATTCTCTACAAAGCGTAGAAAATCAAGGCAATATGAACCTGACTCCGGTTAAAATCAGATCTATTTGTATATTTTATACGTGCGACGATCTATTCGTTCTCATCCCCAACCACACAAAACCGGCTCCCGTTAGGGCAGCACCAATCGTAGAGATTAAAGCTTCAGCTTCCACAACCAAACTCCCGCTTGCAAAAACCAATGTTCCCACGATCAAAAGCAGCCCGCCACCGCGAGGAACTGCCCTTCCCCGAAGAAACGAAAGCCCGAAAAGGATCATTCCGAGGACAAATAGCAATGGACCAAAGGTATGCAGGTTCCTGGTTACACTTGTCTCAAAAACAGCGCCCACTTGCTTGCCGGATACGCTGGCAACTTCTACAAAAACAATGGCCGTAACAAGAATGGTACCGATAATGCTCAAAATCATGCCCAACAGACCGAGGAAGCCGATTTGACTTCGGTACGCCGAGTATAACCAAAAGAAAGCAAATACAAGAAGCAGATGAGCGGACAAGACTAGTGTCTGCCCCAGCGTGGTTCCTATACCGTTACTTGCCCCAAGGTTTAATGCATGCGCGAGAAAAAGAAGCACTCCGGATATGACACATGATAATCCGCCTAGACGTTCCGATAATGTTATCATCATACAGCTCCATATTTTTGATTTGCCGAAGTCTTGAAAAATGTAATCATCAATGCATTAATCGTTTTCGGCCGTTCCATGGCCAGCCCGTGTCCCGTATCTGCAATTAATTTCGTTTGGATGCGCGGAACCAGGCGCTTCGCTCGGGCAATCGCTTTCTGAGGATCATACTGGATATCTTGATCTCCGATCAGTAGTAGAATCGGGCATTGAATGGCTTTCAGCTCATCATCCTTCATGCAGCTTGGAAACAACTTGTTGGTTGGCAAAGCATTCTGCATGCCTGTGATGAATTGGTCTTTCAAAATCTCATTCACCTGATTTCCCTTGCCGATCATATAGTCCATTAAATTGTTCAATCGTTTGGTTGTCGGGAAGATGCCGGCAAGGAGGCACTTGATGAAAAATTTCTTGCTCTGCGGTTGAAAAGAAGCTGCAGGACACATGACGACCATTCTATTAATAAGCTGCGGAGCGTACACGGCCAAAACCAACGAAATAAATCCGCCATAGGACAGCCCTGCGACATGGGCCTTGTCAATGCCAAGGCCGCTCAAGATTTCACGGAACCAGCTTGCGCATTCTTCCTTGCTTGCAATCTGCCGAATCGCTTCGCTCTTGTTAATATCACCGATGAAATCCACGGCATAGATGCGGTAGTACCTGCTTAGCGGCTTCACATTCTCAATCCACATTGTAGAGCTAAATCCAAATCCGTGGAACAGAAAAAGTGGTTCGGCATTTGCCGGTCCTGAAATTAGGATATGTGTTTTCCCAAAAGAAGTATCTACATATGTCGATTCGACTGGAACATCCCATTCTTGGAGCGTTCTATCGTACGCTTGAATATAAACTTCCTTCGCTCCGCTTTCATTTCTGAAAATTGTTTTCATTCTAATTAACTCCCCTGTACACGCCATGATTTTAGCTCAAGTATAGAGAAGCATCATGCGGATAACTAGGGAAAAAAGTACTTAACTTTCGGGCATACTTACCGAATTTCTTGCCTTGCGCTTGCTTTCGGAAGTTATAACAAGTTTTGCACCTTATTAACGGCTTGCGTCCGATTCTCCACATTTAGCTTTGAATAAATGATGGATACGTAGTTTTTAATCGTACTTTCCGAAAAGTGCATTTTCTGCGCAATTTCTTTATATTTCATCCCATCCGAGAGATACCTGATAATTTCAAGTTCTTTCTCGGTTAGCCCATGCAGCCCAATGATTCCTTGCGCTTCTTGCTTCGGTGCGTCTTGGAGTACCTGGCGTTGTTCCTTACGGGTGTCGGCCAGCAGTCTGGCCGTCTCCATCGAGATTAACGAACCGCCGCTGTTAACGATCCGAATGGCTTCGGCCAAATGCTTGGGCTGCACGCTTTTCAGTAGATAACCCTCGGCTCCGAGCGAGATCGCTTCCGCCGCCGTATCGGTATCCTGAAACGTGGTCAGGATAATCACTTTAATTTCCGGCCAACGCTGCTTGATGATGCTTAACGCCTCGACTCCGCACATCGTTGGCATATGTATATCCAGTAAGATGACATCTGGCGCTTCCAGCTCACACAGGTCCACCAAGCTGCGTCCGTCCCCGGCCACCCCAATAACCCGCAGATCGGGCTCCATATTGAGCAAAATCCGGAAGCTTTCTGCAATTAACTCTTGATCCTCGGCAAGGAGCAGCCGGATATTTTTCGCGCCGCCGTGTTTTCTTACAGGAATCTCGCAGGTTACCCGGACACCGTTTCCGAATTCGGAGGCGACTTCCACAGTTCCAAGCGCCGAGGCAATCCGTTCTTTCATCGTTTTAATCCCGAAACCTTGTTGGAGCTTCTCTTCCGCAGCCCCAGTACCGTTATCCTTGACTTCAAGGCGGACCTTATCGTCTTGGTATCGAAGGTCGATGCGAATTCGATTGGCTCCTGCGTGACGAACCGCGTTCGTAAGCGACTCCTGTGCGCATCGCAGCAGCGCGAGGTGCTGCACCTGCGGCAGAGGATAAACGACTCCTTCTGAGTGGAACTCCACCATAATGCCGGTATTCACGGATAGCTCGCTGCCCAGTCTGCGGATCCGGTCAACCAGCGATTCGTTAAGGCCGATCGTATCCGCATTATGAACATGATCGCGTATATCCTCCAGGCCTCTTCTCGCGAGATGCAACAGCGTATCCAATCGTTCAATAGGTTTGTCTGCTTCTTGCTGGTTCATACCGATCTCACGTTTGGTCAACTCCAACCCGGCAATCATGGAAGTCAGCGTATGTCCGATCGTGTCATGGAGCTCCCGCGAGATCCGGTTTCTTTCTTCGACGATCGTCAGCTGCTCCACCTGCTTCGAATATTCGGTTAATGCGCGGTTCTGCTCGTGGATAAGCAGGATCTGGCTCTCATTGTCTTCCAAGAGCATCTTCATTTGGTTATTATGATCGATGAAATAATGAAATCGGTTGCCGATTTGGGTAACTCCCCACAAAACAACGGTTGTCTGCATAACAATGACAATGGAGCCGTTCACCGTTGCGCCGTCCATATGCGGAAAGAAAAGATCCTTCCCCAGAAAGAAGCCAAGCGCTGTTAAAATAACCGTTGTCACTCCGGTATATATAATAAGCTGCCCGTTAAGGTAGACAAGCGAGAGCGCTAGATTTATATACATAATTTGATAGATTAACGAATTATCGTTGAATGTCCACAGTTGGTACATGGAAAAGAGAAGCATCCCGGTCATAAAATAATACTTATAATTCTTTTCAGCGGCAGGTACAAATAATAACGAAAGGAGAATTGCGAAAAAGACGAGAATAACGAGTAAAAACCGCCCGTTAATTGGATCAAACAAGGAATAGTACGTGGAGATGTTCAGTTCGGCCATAATAAAAATAGGCCCGCATAGCAAAAAAAAGAGCAGTCGATTTTTTTGCGCTTCTAGCTCTAAATTTGTAAAACAGGTTTCTTTCAGCCAGCGAAGCATGTAAAGGGAAAGACCTCCTTATATATGGGAATGTATAAAACAATACCATACTATTTTAGCGTCGAATAGTGGTTCCTCCCTCCTTTTTGATATAATAAAAAAGAGGTGACCACGATGACAAGCAGGAACATCCAAAGTGTAACAATGGGTATGGGTTGCTTCTGGAGCCCGGACGCTTTGTTCGGACAACTACCCGGTATCCTACGAACTCGTGTAGGCTTTGCTGGAGGGACGACAGAAAATCCGACTTACCGGCAGCTTGGCGATCACACCGAGGTGGTCGAAGTGGATTTTGATTCAGATATTGTGAAGTTGGAGACCATCCTGCAGGTGTTCTGGAGCGCTCATAATCCCGTCAATATCAATGATTACAAAGGCAGGCAGTATAAATCCTTGGTATTGTTCCGCGATCCCGAGCAGCTCCGTATCATCCGGGAGGTTATGAAGAGCTCCGATGAACAAGGTAATGGCCTACCAGACACGGAGGTTGCTCCCTTTACCGCTTTCTATATCGCCGAGGATAGACATCAGAAATATTATTTGAAACGGTTCCCGGATGCGATCGACAAACTAAAGACTTTATACCGGGCAGAGGAAGAGCTGACGAACGCCACCTTGGCTGCACGCTTAAACGGTTTGTCCAAAGGCTATACCAACATGGATAAAATAATAAATGAAATTCGGACTTGGCACCTAAACGTTGAGGAACAGGAAGAGATTATTCATTTAATCAAGCGAATAAAATGGTAAACATAAAGAGGCTATTCCTCCGGTCAACTTCGACCTTCTGGAATAACCTCTTTAATTGTTAAGCAAGCTTAAATTATGCCTGTATTTCGTTTACGATTTGACGGAGAGCTTCATCGATCGGCGTTGCAGGACGCCCTAGCAAGCTCTGCAAATCATTGCTCTCGACTTCCAATGCGCCATCGCGAATTGCACTCTGAATCCCTACCAGAATCGGGATGACCGGTTCAGGTACGCCCGCGCTGCCCATAATACCGGCATAAGTGGCGTCATCCACTTGTTGAACGGGAACTTCCCGGCCTAATATTCCGGCAAGGATCGAAGCCAGCTCTTCCTGCGTAGTAAGCTTGCCGGACAGCTCATACACGGTATTCTCGTGGCCTTCGCCAGTTAATACCGCTGCAGCAGCCTGTGCATAATCGCGGCGGGCTGCCCAACCGACCTTGCCGGAGCCTGCAGATGTCAACCATGGCGCTCCGCCAAGGACCGCTTGAATGCTTGCGGTCTCGTTCTCCAAGTACCAGTTGTTGCGCAGGAAGGCATACGGAATTCCACTGTTTATGATCGCTTCCTCTGTAGCACGGTGCACCGGCGCAAGAAAAATCGTATTCTCGCTCGCGTTCCCTAAGCTGGTATACGCGATAAAACCGACGTTTGCGCTCTTAGCTGCTGCTACGGCAGCGGCATGTTGGCGGATCCGCGTCTCGTTATCGCCGTCCGTGGACACGAGCAAGAGGCGGTCGATACCTGCGAACGCTTTGTCTAGCGTTTCCGGCTGGTCAAAGTCGCCGTACCGTACGTCTACGCCGCGGTCGCGAAGGCTCTCCGCTTTCTCCGGATTACGTACGCTAACTGCCAAATTCGCAGCCGGCACGGTTTCCAATAGCGTTTCAATGACAATCGATCCTAATTTCCCTGTTGCGCCTGTTACTAAAATTTTCATTGTAATTCCTCCATTTAGTTTCATTTATTTTTACCCTACTGTTATAACTGATTTGGTTACAACTCAGGCATGAAAAAAGCTCTAAGAGCTTTTTATTCCACAAACTGATCTGCCAACTGGCTTAAACTCACTTGTGCCAGCCTTTGTTCCATCGCAGCTTGAGCTTCCTTCATTTCCGAACGAAGAGCTGCTTCAATGTTCCGGCCAACCGGGCACTGCGGATTCGGTTCATCGTGAAAATTAAACAGTTCACCGTCCTCAATGACTTCCACGGCGCGGTACACATCCAATAGCGTGATCTTATCGCGATCCTTCAGCAAGGAAGCGCCCCCTACTCCCGGACGAACGTCTACCAACCCCGCTTTCTTCAGCATCCCCATAATTCTGCGAATGATGACAGGATTCGTATTCACACTGCCTGCAATGTAATCGCCGGTGCAATCTTTGGAACTAATGGCGATTAGAGAAAGGATGTGGACAGCAATCGAAAATCTGCTACTAATCTGTTTCACTTAGCATCACCACCGTTGTAATCATTGTAGTTACTACGGATCGAAATGTCAACCCCTACTCCTCTCGCCATTGTCCAAATCTAATCGGCATCCTGCTTAAGCCAATTTAGAATATCATGCTGATTCTCTACGGATACTCCGTGGTCTGTTGGATATAATCTGAACGTCAGGCTGGGCGTTTGTTCCTTGAAATACGCCGCTGTCTCGTGACCGATTCTAACCGGAAATACCGAATCGAACTCGCCGTGCGAGATAAATACAGATACGTCCTTCACGCTGCGCAGCGGATACTCCGTCTTCACAAATTCTGGAACATACCCGTTCATCGCAACGATACCCTTCAACTGATCTCCCATCGTAAGCGCGAGGGTCATGGACAGGATTGCGCCTTGGCTGAAGCCAAGCAAATATCGTTTGCCAAGATCGATCGGATACTTCACGGTGGCATCATGAATGAATGCACTCAGCTGCTCAACCGCATGGTCAAACATTTCGCGGATAGGATTGCCCAGACTTTTCAACTCATAATATTGATAACCTGCTCCTAGCGGTAAATGGCCGCGAATGCCGATAATGATAAAATCATCCTTCAGCGGGGCAACCAAACCGAACATATTTTGTTCGTTGGAGCCTTTGCCATGAAGCGTAAAGATGACTGGATACTTTTTGTCCGGGGCTATAATAGGCGGCATATGAACGTCGTATTGAAAAATGGAGTGCATGACAGAATCTCCTTAGTTAGAATTATGCGCTGCGCTTTTTCATGAAGCGGTCAATCGATAAAGGCGACTTATCGGCAACGGCCAGATACAACGAAATCAGTATAAAACCGATTTCCAGCTCAAAGCCGGGCATTTGGTCATTGCCAAGCAGTCCGGCGGATAGCTTCGTCGTAAGCGTAGCGCCAATTAGCATGAGTACAAACAATGCCGATACATAACGAGTGAACAATCCCAAGATCAGCATGATGCCCCCAACAAGTTCAAGCGCAAAAACGAGATAGGCTACAAATCCAGGAATCCCTATTGAGCTGAACCATGCGTCCACATTGCCAAGTCCCATTTGCAGCTTCGTAATCCCGTGAACGATAAATATAATTCCCATCACCACACGCATAATAACCGAAACAATTACTGCTTTATTCATTCTTTGTTCTCTCCCCCATAAAATATTAGTTATAATGAATTAAAATTCATATTACTAATTTAAAATGAAATGCAGTAGCAAGTCAACAAAAATATTGCTAATATATATTTATAT
>NZ_JBYTBS010000053.1:0-51730 GCF_058789495.1 Paenibacillus sp. FW126-R14
ATCTTTATTATAACGAAAAGAAGGCCAATTCTTATTGGCCTTTTTGAACGTTATGTGTCTTGAAAGCCTCGTTCCTAAGCTCTTCAACCTCTTTTGGCGTCAAGTGGCGATACTTCGCTCTTGGCAGGCCGGTAAGAAAGATCGGACCGAATTTAATCCGTTTTAATCTGATCACAGGGAAGGAAATCGCCTCGAACATCCGTCTGACCTGCCGGTTCCTGCCTTCGTAGATCGTGATCTGAATAACGGACTCATTCTTCTCTAAATTCACGTCGGCATATTCAACTTCCGCCGGGGCTGTCATCCCGTCTTCTAACTGTATGCCCGTTTTTAGCTTATCTAATAACGTTCCGTGCGGCACCCCCTTTACCGTCGCTTGATACGTCTTCGGTACGTGATGCTTCGGATGCGTAAGCAAATGCGCAAATTCACCGTCATTCGTTAGAATGAGCAAGCCTTCCGTATCATAATCCAATCGACCGACTGGGTACACACGCTCTTTAATTCCTGGCAAGAAGTCCGTTACGACTTTACGTCCCTCAGGGTCCGTCGCGCTTGTAATGACACCTTTCGGTTTATGTAAAATAACATAAATCTTCTTCTGTTGGCCGATAGCTCGTCCATCGACTTTAATTTCATCTTCAGCCGGGTTAACCTTAACGCCAAGCGTGGTGTTCACTTCACCGTTCACTTGCACACGTCCGGCAAGGATGATTTCCTCACATTTCCGGCGGGATGCGACGCCCGCTTCTGCCAATACCTTTTGCAGTCTTTCCATTATCCGCTTTCACCTCAAGCTAATGATAACGGAGTTGACCGTAAATCACAAGAGCGCCGGCTCAGGTAAACACCAAATAACAGATAACAATGGACGCGGCGAAGCCGACAAGATCCGAAATCAGCCCTACTTTCAGCGCATAACCCGCTTTCCGTATGCCGATTGCTCCGAAATATACCGTGATTACATATAACGTTGTGTCCGTGCTGCCTTGAACGGTCGATGCGATCCGGCCAATCATCGAATCCGGACCAAACTGTTCGATCAGATCCGTTGTGAAAGCAAGGGAGCCCGCTCCTGTAATCGGCCGTAAAATCGCCAGCGGAAGCACCTCGGTAGGAACGCCAATGCTTTCGAAGAAGGGGCGCATCCAGCCAATCAGCAGATCCATCGCCCCGGATGCGCGAAAAACGGAAATAGCGACCATCATCCCCACCAGATGGGGAATAATTTTAATCGCAGTGTCAAAGCCCTCTTTGGCTCCGTCGACGAACGATTCATAGACAGGCACCTTCCGGTAAGCGGCATATAAGGGGATGAACACGATCATGACCGGGATGGCCCAAGATGAGATGAGTGAAACGAAGGCATACATGCGTAATCATCCTTTCAAAGGAGGGATGGGAGAGCGTGACCTTCGGTACCATCGATCCACAAAAATGGCGACAGCTGTCGAGATGATCGTTGCAATCAGTGTCGTGCCCACGATTTCCGCGGGGTTGACCGAATTGTAATTCATCCTAATGGCAATCAGAGTCGTCGGAATTAACGTAATGCTGGATGTATTTAAGGCAAGCAGCGTACACATCGCAGTGCTTGCGGTATCTTTGTCCGCATTCAATTTTTGCAGCTCCTGCATCGCTTTGATGCCCATCGGCGTTGCCGCGTTGCCAAGACCGAGGATGTTTGCGCTCATGTTCGACATTATATAGCCGATCGCCGGATGGTTCTTAGGGACGCTCGGGAATAAAAAGCGAACCGCCGGCTGCAGCAATCGGGCAAGCTTGCTCAAAATGCCCGCATCCTCAGCCATTCGCATCATGCCCATCCAAAACACAAGGACGGAGATCAATCCGAAGCAGACCGTCACGCCGCTCTTAGCGCCATCGAAAGCAGCTTGCGTTACCGTTTCGACATTCCCGTTCAAAGCAGCAACGACGAAGCCAATGACGATAAAAAATAACCAAATCCAATTCACCATTTCGAGGGCCTCCTTCCCATTTTGCCAGAGTGGCATCAGCAGCATCCTAAGCGTAAGTGCTCTAGTCCGCCCACTTTGATTTAGAGATCGAGAACAGCTCCTGAATCAACATCCGGCAAATCAAGCTGTAATGCGAGAGCAGCGTTACTTGATAAGGTTTTCCTTCCTGGAAGGAGAACGCGGACTTGCTCTGTGCCTGCAGCAGCGGGCTCGATTTATCGTAAATCGGCACCGTTTGAATCAGATTCTGCTGGAGCGAATACTGCACGGTGCCCCGCTCCGCCAGCCGGTAATCCGTAGACGCAGGATCGACTAGCGTCACCTTATGCGTCAGCTGCGCCGCTTCGCCTTCCGCTAACGGATACAGAAACGTTCTGCCCGCCACCCACGGCGTACCTTCGACGACGTCGCCTTTCTTGACAATCGTTTGCAAAGGGAAATACGTAAACCCATACTGCAGCAGTCTCGCATGATCCGCCCAATCGTCCCCGTCATTGAGCGTGACGACAGCCAATTGCTGTCCGTTTCTCGTCGCCGAGGAAACAAGGCACCGTTTAGCCAACTTCGTATAGCCCGTCTTCACGCCATCGGCGCCTTCGAAAAGAGAGAGCATCTTGTTTTTGTTCAGCCACGAGTAATCCCAGGCTTCATTCGGATTCGGCACCTTTTTCAGCTTGGTGGAGACAATTTCTTTAAACACAGGATTTTTAAGCGCATAAGCCGTTAACTTCGCCATATCATTGGGACTGGAACGGTGCCCTTCCCCTTCATCCAGACCTGACGGATTCGTAAAATGCGAATGATCCATGCCAAGCATGCGCGCCTTCTCATTCATCAAGTAAACGAAGCCGTCCACACTTCCGCCAACATGTTCCGCAATAGCTGTCGCCGCGTCATTCCCTGAGCGGAGCATTAAGCCATACAGCATATCGTGCAGCCGCATCTCTTCTCCCAGCTTGAGATAAATCGACGAGCCTTCTTTACCGAAAGCCGTTTTGCTGACCTTCACTTTATCGTTCAATTTTCCTTGTTCAATCGCGATAATCGCGGTCATGATTTTGGTTAAGGAAGCAATCCGCATAGGCGTGTCCCCTTTTTCGCTATAGAGAATACGTCCGGATTCCACATCAATCAGCGAGGCGCCAACCGCGTTGGTATGTATGCCGGGAGGCGCGGCTTCCACTTGCGCCCAAGGTGTTAGCAACAGACTAATGAGTACACTGCACATCATGATGAACCTGACACTTTTCTTCATCGTTATCCCCCTACACACCTAATAGACAAGACGAAACTTTGTACAAGTATATGCTTATGAAACGGGGATATGTCCAAATAGAAAAAGCTGCCATAAAGGCAGCTCCGACGATAATTCGCTATACGATGAAATTTTGATTCTCGATATTCGTAACATTATTGCCGCTAGGTGTTCCAACGGTGTTCGTCTTCGTATTAAAGCCTTTGACCATGCTTTGAATTCTGTCTACAACTTGCGGAGCAGAATCGATGAGGCGTTCAATAATGTGCGTTTGATTGTCGAGTGGAACGACCTTCACGCCATTTTTGCCTACGACGAGGAAAGCGATTGGCGTGATCGATACCCCGCCGCCGCTGCCCCCGCCGAACGGAAGCGCCACTTTCGCATTCAGCGCGTCACTTTTCCCTACTGAGCTGCCATCAATTTCAATTTCGGAATCCGTGACAAACTCGCTGCCTCCTGCGGCAAATCCGAATCCTACTTTGGAAATCGGCATAATGACGCTGCCGTCCGGCGTTTCAACCGGGTCACCGACAATCGTGTTCACGTCGACCATTTCTTTAATATTTTCCATGGCGACTTTCATGAGACCTTGAATCGGGTGTTCTGACATGATAATATTCCTCCTTCGCGTTTTTCGCCACTCAAAACTGGCATCGGAAGCTTAAACGTCTATGACCAATATTGGTTCTTTTTTAGAGTACCCTTAGAGGAATATCGTTATGTACATCACGAAGCGGTTTTCAGCCTCGATCTTGCTTTTAGGAATATTTGGATCCATATGCGAATACCGCCTTTTACTTTAGCCGCCCTGGCGATCAGACTGACCATTGCCAACACCACGTACCAACCCCGGATACGACCCGCAAAACGCACTTCCGTTGAGAAATGCTTTTCATTAAACTGCGGAATCACGTCCACCCGCGGAGCCGCCTTCACCTGCACATATCGCATCGTAAAACCAAGAAGGGATGATTTAATTCCCCAAATCGCTCCCGTCGTGATCGCCGTCTCCGGGGCATCGCCAACTCCAACGCGCGTGATCCATTTGAGCTCCGTACATTCGATCTTGGCCAAGGTCTTTTTCATCCATTCATACAGATTGACGGTATGTAGAAGAGCTTCCCTTGCCTGCTTATAAAAAAGGATCACTTTGTCTTTCGTAATATGATCCTTGCTTTCATCCCTAAGCTTGGCATAGGTATCGCTCAAAATTTCAGATTTGATCAAAATCCCTTTGGTAAACCCTCTGAATTGGATAATGGGAATGACATAACGATAACGGATGATTCCAAATAACGCACGAATCTCCACCGTCAATGTGTCATTATCTTTCACACGGGAGAAATAAAATTCTCCCCGTATATAACTAACCGCCGCCATGATAACGGCCAGGATGACGACGAGCAGCACGAGCCCTACCCATAACAACCCCATTCTCCCCCTTAACAAAAAAACTCCACTGCGGGAAGAAATCTCCCGGCAGATGGAGTTAGTATGAGCTAATTAAGGAAATGAAATGCATTTTACATTACTCGTTTTCTTCCGACACATCATCCAACGTAATCTGCTTCTGATCTCCGCCCATCCGGTCAAATAACATGCGGGTTTCTTCCTCCAGATCAAAACTCCCTTGAAAGTCAGCCGAATCCGGCAATTCCTGAATGGAACTGAGGCCGAAGTATTCCAGAAATTGCTTGGACGTCCCGTACAAGATCGGTTTCCCGACCGCGTCGGCGCGCCCGACTTCCAGAATTAAGTCTTTTCCGGTCAGAGTCGCCAAAGCCCGGTCACATTTTACACCGCGTATTTCTTCAATTTCTACTCTAGTAATCGGCTGTTTATAAGCAACAATGGACAATGTCTCAAGTGCAGCTTGAGAGAGTGATGAACGCGATGGCGTATAGGCGAGACGTTCGAAATAAGGCGCATGTTCAGCCAAAGTCGTTAGCTGGTATGCACCGGCCACCTCGACAATCTGAACCCCTCTGCCCTTGCGTTTAAATTCAGTTCGCATATCTTTAAGCAAGTCACGAACCAAATACAAATCAAGCTCCATAACCTCAGCAATTTGCTTGGCATCCAAGCCTTCGTCACCAGAGGCAAAGAGCAGTCCTTCAATAATTGATTTCATCTGTGGAAAATTGAGCGTCAATGTCGGAAACCTCCTCTTTCGCTTGAATGACGATATCTTCAAATAATTGATATTGATAGCAGACGACTTTTTTCATTTTCATTAATTCGAGAATGGCCAGAAACGTGACGACAACTTCTTCCCGCGTCATTTCATAATCGAACAACTTGGAGAAAAGCAGTTTGCCGCCCTTTATTTTAAGCAAGTCTACAACTTCTCTGATCCGGTCTTTGACGGAAATTTCATCTCTTCGGATTCTAGTCACGACATTGCGGTTGGCTAGTTTCCGCAGCGTTCGCTGAAAAGCGAATAGCAAATCGGCCACGTCCAGCCCTTCGACGGGGTTCTCCTGCACATGAGGAAGGAACGGCGTCAAATCTTCAGGCTCACGCGTATAAACCAAGCTGCGCTCTACTTCTTTATCTCTTAACATATCGGCAATAGACTTGTATTTCCGGTACTCAATGAGTTTGGCAACAAGCTCTGCGCGAGGATCAAGTTCGTCTTCCATATCGTCAAAATATTCATCAAATTCAATTACAGGCGGCTTAGGCAGCAGCATTTTGCTCTTGATGGAAAGAAGCGTGGCAGCCATGACAAGAAATTCGCTTGTAATCTCCAGCTCCAACTCCTGCATCGCTTGTACATACGCTAAGTACTGCTCTGTAATTTCTTTGATCGGAATATTATAAATGTCAAGTTCATTTTTATCGATAAGATGAAGCAAAAGATCAAGGGGGCCTTCAAAAGCTTCTAACTTATAGGTAACTTTCATTTATTCTCCCCCTTGTCATAGTGAAAATATATTCATAACAAACTGCGCGGCTAACGGATAAATATGCTCTAACGCCCATTGGCCTATAGGTGTAATCATGAGAACGATAACGAGAATAAGGGCATAAAGCTGATTGCGGTCCATCCAACGTTTATTTGCAGAAGGAACAAGGCCTTTCAATATATACCAACCATCGAGCGGATACAGCGGCAATATATGTATCAAACAAATCATGAGATTTACAATAACGCCGTACTGCAAATAGACTCGCCACTGTTCAACAGCGATCGACTCGGATGCTCCTCCTGCCATCAAGGAAGGTAGAAAGAAATAGAGCCACCAGAAGAACAAAGCGAGCAGCAGATTAGTAAAAGGGCCGACTGCATACACAAGTGTATTATACAGCTTCGGCCTCTTAAAATTCAAAGCCTCAACCGGCATTTTCTTCGACCAGCCATACGGTCCGAAAACAATCATAGCCAACCCCAAGGCATCTAGATGTACCAAGGGGTTAAGCGATAATCGTTTGCCGTCCCGGGCCGTCCGGTCTCCGAGCAGCCAAGCCGCTCCTGCATGCGCTGCATCATGGAGCGTCATAGCGATCAGAAAAGCGACCAGCCTGGGCAGCAGTGTTTCCAGATGATAATAAGAAAGCATTAGGAAGAGAATTGCTTCGTCAAATTCGCCATTTCAATCGCCGTTACTGCCGCTTCCCAGCCTTTGTTTCCAGCTTTCGTACCTGCACGCTCAACGGCTTGTTCGATGGAATCCGTCGTCAGCACGCCGAAAATCGTAGGTACGCCTGTTTTCAAGTTAATCGCCGACACGCCTTTTGCAACTTCGCTGCACACGTAATCAAAGTGAGGCGTTGATCCGCGAATGACGGCGCCAAGGGTAATAACAGCGTCATATTTCCCGCTTTCCGCCATTTTTTGAGCGATGAGAGGAAGTTCGAATGCGCCCGGTACCCAAGCAATATCAACTTCATTGTCCTGCACGCCGTGACGTTTTAGAGCGTCTTGTGCGCCTCCAAGCAATTTGGATGTAATAAACTCATTGAACCGGCCTACGACAATCCCATATTTTAAATTCTGAGATACTAAATGTCCTTCATAAATTGTAGCCATGGTAGGATTCTCCCTTTCTATATGAAAACAGTTATTCGTGTAATGTCTTTCAGATCCCGCTGCCGGAATCGTGGAAACTCAGCATATGGCCAAGCTTCTGCTTTTTCGTTTGCAAATAATTCAGGTTGTCCGCTTTGCTGTCCATTTGAATCGGAACGCGCTCAACGACTTCAAGGCCGTAGCCTTCCAGCCCTTTAATTTTGCGCGGGTTGTTCGTCAGTAGGCGAAGCTGCGTAATGCCCAGATCTTTCAAAATTTGCGCGCCAATTCCGTAATCACGAAGATCCGGAGCGAAGCCAAGCTTAATATTCGCCTCTACGGTGTCGAATCCCTGCTCCTGAAGCGCGTAAGCTTTCAATTTGTTGATTAAACCGATTCCGCGGCCTTCCTGACGCATATATAATAATACACCATTGCCCTCTTCATCAATCTGTTTTAATGCGGCATCGAGCTGCGGCCCGCAATCACAACGGTGAGAATGGAAAACATCTCCGGTCAAACACTCCGAATGAACGCGCACCAGAGTAGGCTTAGAAGGGTCAATCTCCCCTTTAACAAGGGCGACATGCTCTTTATTATCAAGCTGATTCGTGTAGGCTATCGCTTTGAAGGTGCCGAAATCCGTTGGAAGCTTAATCTCGACTTCGCGCTCAACCAGCTTTTCCTGCTGATTGCGATAGTGAATCAGATCTTGAATGGTAATGATGCACAAATCATGTTTCTCCGCGATTTCCATCAGATCCGGAACCCGGGCCATCGTCCCGTCTTCCTTAATGACTTCGCAGATGACAGCTGCCGGATAGGAACCGCATAGAACAGCTAAATCAACGGCTGCTTCCGTATGTCCGGCCCGGCGGAGTACGCCGCCCTTTTTGGCAATCAACGGGAATATGTGGCCAGGTCTGCGGAAATCCTGCGGTTTCGTAAGGGGATCAATCAAGCCCATCACGGTTCGTGAACGCTCATGCGCGGAAATTCCCGTGCTGGTATCTACATGATCCACAGAAACCGTAAAGGCGGTGCCATGATAATCCGTATTCCGGGCAACCATCGGCGGCAAATCGAGCTCCTTGGCCCGCTCTTCCGTAATCGGCGTGCATACGAGCCCTCGGCCTTCCTTAATCATGAAGTTGATGACTTCCGGTGTCGTTTTATCCGCCAGCGCGATGAAATCACCTTCGTTTTCACGATCTTCGTCATCCACCGCAATAATGACTTTCCCTAAACTGAGATCCTTCAATGCCTCTTCAATGGTACTGAATCGTATTTGTGTCATATTCACCTCTCCTAACAAAAACTGACTTGCTTCTACATAAAGCCATGATCAGCCAGAAAGCTGGCCGATAGCGTACTCTGCTTTTTGCCGCTTCCTTCCGATGCTTCAACAGGACCGAACTTTAACAGCCGCTCCATATATTTGCCCAAAACATCGCATTCCATGTTGACCGTATCCCCTGCTTTTTTGTCATGCAGGACGGTTTGAGCGAGCGTATGCGGGATAATGGAAACCGCTACGTCACGATCCGTGACGTCGACAACGGTTAGCGAGATGCCATCGATCGTGATCGATCCGCCACCGATAATATACCGGAAAATATTCTTGTTTTCCGGTTCGAACCGGTAAACCACCGCATTTTCTTCAGGGATGCGGGACAAGATCGTCGCCGTAGCATCCACGTGACCTTGCACGATGTGACCGCCGAACCGGCCGTTCGCTGCCATAGCCCGCTCCAAATTCACGCGGGTGCCGGCTTGCAGCTTGCGCAGGTTCGTCTTCCGGTAAGTTTCCGGCATAACGTCTACGGAGAAAGAGTCGCTATCGAAGGAAATGACCGTCAGACAGACGCCATTCACCGCGATGCTGTCACCCAGATGAATATCTTCAAGCACTTTCCTCGCACCGATGGTCAGCACCATCGCTTGACCTGCGCTATGAATGCGGCGCATGTGGCCGATTTCTTCAATAATGCCGGTAAACATGACAGCCCTCCATTCGTCAGCTCTTATACACCGGATAGCCGGTTAAGCATACATCCGGTCCGAATTGCTCGACCTTGAGCCGGTCGAGCATTATTGCCTCATCCATCTTCGCGAAGCCTTCGAAGGCGATGTTCACCGGTGCTGCCTGCCCGCCGCCGATAATCTTCGGCGCAAACATCAGCACCAGCTTATCCAGCAGGCGCCGCTCCAGCATGGCGCCGTTCAGCCGGCCTCCACCCTCCAGGAGGATGGAGCCGATCTCGCGCTCGCCGAGCTGCTGCATGGCGAGCGTCAGATCCACCTGCGGGCCGTCCCCGCAGGTGAGGACCGTGATGCCGCGCGCTTCCAGCGCGGCACGCCGCTCTGCGGGCGCCTGTGCGGTCGCGGGCAGGATCGTCGGCTGACGATCCTGCTCCGTGAGCACCCGGGCGCCCAGCGGGACTCGCAAGCGCGAGTCCGCGACGATCCGTACCGGCTGCACAGCCGGTACGTCGCCGCGCGCGCTTAGGAGCGGATCGTCGGCGATGACGGTGTCGACGCCGACCATGATCCCCTGGTGCCGATGGCGCAGGGTATGCACGAAAGCGCGCGATGCAGGCGACGTGATCCACTTGCTGTCGCCTGTTTTGGAAGCGATCCGGCCATCCAGCGTGCTGGCCGTCTTCATCGTCACGAAGGGCAGGCGCGTGACGATATATTTGTTGAACGCCTCGTTCATCGCCGAGGCTTCCTCCGCCAGCAGCCCGACGGTCACGTCGAGGCCATGCGCACGCAGTTTGGCGATGCCGCTGCCCGCAACCTGCGGGTTCGGGTCGGTGCCGGCAACGACAACGCGGGCAACGCCCGCTTCGATGAGACGGTCGCTGCAGGGCGGCGTCTTGCCGAAGTGACTGCACGGCTCCAGTGTGACGTAAGCCGTGCTGCCTCTGGCTTCCTCGCCGGCCATCTGCAAGGCAAGAACCTCAGCATGGCCATGTCCGCGCTTGAGATGCGCCCCCATCCCAACGATGCGTCCCTCTTTCACCAGAACGCATCCTACAACCGGATTAATCCCTGTTTGACCAAGAGCGCTCCCGGCCATCTGTAGAGCAAGCCTCATATAAGCTTCATCATTCAAGACATGCATGTGTGTTCACCGCCTTCCCAAGCCCAGTTAATATAGAATGCAAAAAGACCCCTCCGCATATCGGATAGGGGCCAGAGATTGTTTAGGTAGCACGAATAAGCTTCAGCCATCCAAACTTGTTGCATTTTTGATCAAATCAAACAAGCACGGCGAATTTGTGCCAAAGCACAGACCTGCCGAATTTTTGTTCTCGTGAAAAAATGAACAAGTATGCACAGCGAATCTCATGTTCGCGTTTTCCTTCTCCCATCCAGACTATACTGTCGGTCCCGGACTCTCACCGGGTCAGCCGTAGCGAAGCTGTATGTCAGGTACCGCTAGCTTCAAAACGGGTCACGGACTAATCGTCAGCAGGCCAATAAGCCTGCAGTCGAATCACCGCCGGTGTGGAATTTCACCACGCCCCGAAGGTTTGCACACATATGAAAAGTAACTTATGAAAAATTTATCACTCAGTCATTGAAAAAGCAAGGTCTTTTTTGTCTATGGACCGGTAAAAGACAAAAAAAGAACCCGCTGACCACGATCAGCAGGTTCTTCTTATATGCAAAAAATTATACTTCTACAACTTCAACTTTTTCCATCAAATCTCTGCCTTTGAAAGCATCGACCAGTTCCATACCTTTGGAAACTTTACCGAAAACGGTATGTTGTCCGTCAAGGTGAGGCTGTGGTTGGTAAGCAATGTAGAATTGGCTTCCACCAGTATTTCTGCCAGCATGAGCCATAGCCAAGGAGCCGCGCTCATGTTTGTTCGGGTTGATTTCACAGTTGATTTGGTAGCCTGGGCCGCCAGTTCCTGTGCCGGATGGACAACCGCCTTGTGCGACGAATCCTGGAATTACGCGATGAAAAACAAGTCCGTTGTAGAAACCGGAGTTTGCTAATTTTTCAAAGTTGGCAACCGTGTTAGGCGCGTCTTGTTCGAAAAGATCGATAAGAACTTCGCCACCGCCTGCTAGTTTAATTTTTGCTTGTTTGGCCATTGTGGTCCACTCCTTTAGACAATAATATCTTATTCTACTATGAAAACCTTCATTTCACAAACTCGGCTGGATTTTCAGCACTATTCTTCCCTGCCCGTGGCCGGTTTGACTGCGGAGCTGCGCCTCTGAAGCGGCGTGAAGCGGATAGGTCTGACCGATGACTGCTTTCAAACTCCCTTCTGCCATCAGCCGCGCGATTTCCTCCATCGTCTCGGACGACAGCAAAGCGTTCGAGAATTCAGCCCGAATTCCCAAATCTCTTGCTTTTTCCTGAGAGGGCTGCCCGGCTATGGAGAGGAGCATGCCGCCTTTTTTTACTACAGCATAGGAACGCTCCAGCGTTTCACCGCCAACTGTATCTAAAACCAGATCCATCCCCTGAGCGAACTCTTCAAATCTATTCGATGTATAATCGATAACCTGTGCAGCTCCCAATGTCTTCACTCGCTCAACATTTGCCGTGCTGCAAGTCCCTATGACATGAGCTCCTTTCCAAGCTGCCAACTGAACCGCGAACGAGCCTACGCCGCATGCTGCTCCATGAATCAGTACCCGCTGATCTTTAAGCAAGCTTCCACTGTTAAATAAAGCTTGCCAGGCTGTCGTCGCCCCACCGGATATTGTTGCCGCTTCTGCGAAGCTGATGCCGGAAGGTTTAACCGCTAACCATTCGACATCTGTGACGATGTACTCGGCATAAGCGCCATTGGAGCTGCGACCGAACACTTCTTGCCCCTTCTGAAACTTCGTGACATGGGCACCCACTTCTTCAATCACACCCGCAATAGCCGACCCCGGAATATACGGAAACGTCGTTGGGCGCATATGCTTGAACAATCCTTGACGTATTTTCCATTCGATGGGAAGTACGCCTGCCGCATGTACACGCACGAGCACTTCCTTATCCCCAGGCGTCGGTCGATCCATCGTCTCCACTTGCAGCACTTCAGGCCCGCCATGCCCATGCACCACAATGCCTTTCATCTTCAAATTGTCCATGTAGAAGATCCCCTCTCTGATTTATAGCTGGGTTGCAACCTGCTTTCCTCCATTGTAGAATGTATTTTACATAAAATGAAATATATCTTTTTGTCTATCTACATAACTTCAAGTATATGAATGAGGGAGGATAATAAGAATGGAGCTGCTGCAGCTGTATTATTTTCAAGTCGTTGCCAAGCTGGAGCATATGACGAAAGCGGCTGAATTGCTGCGCATCGCACAGCCAGCTCTTAGTAAAACCATCTCGCGCCTGGAGGCTGACTTGGGAGCTCCTTTGTTTGACCGTCAAGGCAGACAAATCAAACTGAATGCTTATGGCAAAGTCTTCTTAGCTAAAGTGAACGCAGCTCTTGGTTTGTTGGAAGAAGGCAAACGTGAGGTGGCAGACTTGGCAGGACTCGAGCATGGGCAGGTTTATATTGCGACTACCGCGATCAGCCGTTTCTCCGAGCTTTTTGGTTCTTTCGCCACTAAGCACGCTGCAGCTAATTTTAAACTGACCCAAACAACCTCCGAGGAGTCTAAAATGCAGCTGCTTCTCAGCGGAGAAGTGGACTTCGCGATCACGTATTGCTTGCCTGCGGACTTTAAAAGCCAAGGAATAGCCAGTATTCCCTTTTTGACGGAGCAAATATGGCTAGCGGTTCCACCTGGTCACCGGCTGATAGGTCGCGAGAGCATCCATTTGCATGAAGCCGCCGGGGATGCGTTTATCGTCATGAAAGAAGGACATCGTTTCCGTCAAAAAACGGACGCCTTATGCCAACAAGCCGGGTTCACGCCAAAAATTATTTGCGATGTGAATGACTTTTCAGCCATTAGCAGCCTTGTTCAAGCCGGGATGGGCGTTTCCTTGGTCACTTCTGCACCCTCGCCGCGAAAAGACAATGCGCCCCACTTGCTTCGCATACATGAGCCCGTAAGCGAGCGCACCTTTCAGCTTGCCTGGTTGCAGAATCGATACTTATCGCGAGCGGCGCAAGCTTTTCGCGATTATGTTACGGCTTATTTTCCGGATAACAAACCCGGAGGTTGAATTGGATCAGCCGGTTGGCGGATGCCGGACTTTCAACACTGCTTTATTGATCTCGACTACCGTATGGGAACTACAGGACGCTTTTTCAGCCATAAGGGGTGAATTGTAAAGCTTGGGGGAACTGCAGGGCCTTATTTGCCACAATGCCCCTCAATTCAGCTTGAAATCAGGAAATAACGGATCACTGTTCCCTCTATTTCGCCAACTGGCAGTTTTCAACGTAATAGAAGACTATAGTTCCACTCATACTAGCCTTGCATCGGAATTGAACAAAAAAAGACTATCCCCCAGGTCATTCCTGACCTAAAAGACAGCCCCTTTTCAGCCCGGAAACCCGGGCTGTTTGTTATACCGTATTGCTCACATGTTTCATTCTAGCCGGTATCACATCGTTGCCGACGATGTTATCGAACGTTTCGCGTTTCACGACAAGGTCGCTTTGGCCTTCGCTCACGAAAACAACGCCTGGACGACGGATACGGTTATAGTTGCTAGCCATCGCATAGTTGTAAGCACCTGTACACGAGACGGCAAGCACATCGCCTGTGCTCACTTGCGGCAGCTTCACGTCCCAGATGAGCATATCGCCGCTCTCACAGCATTTGCCGGCGATGGATACGACTTCAGTCGGTTCCTCTGTCGCACGGTTGGCGAGCATCGCCTCGTACACCGCCTCATACAAAGCAGGACGCGGGTTATCCGTCATTCCGCCATCGACGGAGACGTATTTGCGTACGCCAGGAATTTCTTTCGCAGTTCCCACCGTGTACAGCGTCGTTCCTGCATCGCCAACGATGCTGCGGCCCGGCTCCACCCAAATCTCAGGCAGCGGATACTCGTTTTGCCCGAAATTCTCTTTGATCGCATCGGTAATAGCTTTCACATACACAGCTACCGGCAGCGGAGTATCTTCGCTCACATAACGGATGCCGAAGCCGCCGCCAAGGTTGATGACCTTGAAAGTGACGCCGATTTCTTGGCGAACTTGAACGGCTAAGCCTGCCATTTTCTCAGCGGCCAAGCGGAAGCCCTCTACTTCGAAAATTTGCGAACCGATGTGGGAATGAATGCCCAGAAGCTCCAGGTTGCTTAACTGAGAAGCTTCTTCGATCGCACGGAATGCCGCGCCGTTGCCAAGGTCGAAACCGAACTTGGAATCCGTCTGGCCTGTAGAAATATATTCATGCGTATGCGCCTCAACGCCAGGCGTGATGCGCAGTAAAATTTTCACCTTCTGGCGCTTCTCGCCGGCAATGGCATTCAACATTTGCAGTTCGATAAAGTTATCTACAACGAAGCAGCCAATTTTCGCATCAATGGCCATTTCGATTTCATCGATTGTTTTGTTATTGCCATGGAAATGAATCCGTTCAGCCGGGAATCCAGCCTGAAGAGCCGTATATAATTCGCCGTCGGAAACGACATCGAGGGACATTCCCTCTTCTTCCACAATGCGGCACATCGCCATTACGCAGAACGCTTTGCTGGCGTAAGCCACTTGGAATTTCAACCCGGATGCTTTGAACGCATCAACGAACTCGCGGCAGCGTTCACGCACGAGCACTTCATCAAACACATATAACGGAGTGCCATATTCGGCAACCAGCTTCGTTGCATCGACACCACCGATTTCAAGGTGACCTTGACCGTTTATTTTACTTGTACCATGCAAAAACATAGCTTCATTTCCCCCTCACCCTGAACCTGCTGCTGCACCTTTCGGCTCTAACGGCCGAATGCGCATTACTATTTAAAGTACCATAGGAAAAGCGCATTTGACAATATCCTTCCTGCCTCTAATCGTAAAAAGGACAAGAAGAATCCCTTGTCCTTTGCATCAATTACGGTTTGGGTTGACGTGTGCCGTCAACCGGTTTTGTCAGGCTTAAACGCGTTTTGGCTGCCAGTACCGGCTGGCGAACGAGGATAGCGAAGAAACTTTTGGCGTTAAAAGGAATCATCGGCCACATGTACGGGGCATTGTACGATTTTCGAGTTGCCAGCAGGATCAGCCAAATCGTTGATCCGACGATAAAACCGGGAACATGGAAAATCGCGACGGCCAAGAGCAGACCCAGCCGGACGACGCGGTTGGCGAGTCCCAATTCATAGCTTGGCGTAGCAAACATTCCAATGGATGCCAGAGCCAGATACAGGATGACTTCATTAATGAACAAGCCTGTCTTGACTGCGATATCGCCTACCAAAATGGCGGCCACCAAGCCCATGGCAGTGGCCAGCGGGGTCGGGGTATGGACCGCGGCCATCCTCATCAAATCGATCCCGATATCGGCGATAAGAAATTGAACGAGCAGCGGAAGGTTCCCTTCTTTCTGCGGCCCGAGGAATTCTAAACCGGCCGGCTTCAAGGAAGGGTCCATCACCATCATAAACCAGAGCGGAAGCAGGAAGATGGATGACATGATGCCGGCAAACCGCACCCATCTTAGATAGGTGCCGATGAACGGCGTTTGCCGGTATTCCTCGGCATGCTGCACATGGTGGAAAAATGTCGTAGGCAAAATCATGACGCTCGGAGAAGTGTCTACGAACAGACAGACGTGACCTTCCAATAAATGAGCGGATACAACGTCGGGACGCTCCGAGTACCTTACCATCGGATACGGATTCCAGCCTTTGTTGACGATAGCTTCCTCCAACTGTTTTTCAGCCAGCGGGAGTCCGTCGAGCTTTACTTGGTTTATTTTCTCCTTTACGGCATCCACCAGATCTGCGTTTGCGATATCGTTGATGTATCCGATACAGACGTCCGTTTTGGTTCGTTTGCCGATTTGCATAATTTCAAGCTTCAACCGCTCGTCTCGCACTCTTCGCCTGACGAGGGTCACGTTCAAGAGCAAGGTTTCCACGAAACCGTCCCGTGAACCCCGCACAACCCGCTCCAAATCAGGCTCGCCTATCGATCGGATCGGATAGCTTTTGACATCGACGGCAAGTGCCGTCGTCTCTCCTTCAATGAAGAATGCAGTGCCGCCCATCAAAACTTGCCCCACGATTTCGGACATTTTTTTGTAGGACTTTACTTGAATATGAGGAATTAGCTTCTCCATGAACGTTTCGAGCGTACGGTGCGTTACACTCTCCTCGCTGGCATAAGAGAGACGTGTCAAAATGTCCGTAAGAACCGTATCCTTGGCGAAGCCATTACAGAAGAAGACCCCCACCCGTTTAGAGCCGAACACCATTTCTCTAAACACAAGATCGAAGCTGCGGTTCAGCCCGACGCGCTCTTCCAGCACTCTTTTGACTCCTTCTAAATGATCGGGGATCTCTTCTTGAATCTTTAATGCCTTTTCCTCAGGAGTCATATCCGTAACGGGATTATATTCAGATAAATTCCCTTCTTCGTCGATCGCCAGTTTATCCATTTTTTCCTGAGATTCGTTCGCATCGTCTTTCTCGTTGTCATGTCCTGTCTTCACAATTACTTTCATGCCGTGCGCCTCCTTCAAGCCTTAATAAAACAACCACTCAAACAAGGATCCAAACACTTTCCCGAAAATCATCGCCATAAGCAGCAAAATCATATAGGAACCCATGCCCACTCTTTTGGCGAGAATCGGCAGCACATTAATGATTTCTGTGAGCGCAGCCGCCAGCATGCCGACGAAACAACCGGCGAATAGTCCGACAATGGCTGCTCCCATCGGGAAGAGATGTATTTTGGCATCGCTAAAATCAACCCATGTAAACAAAAGTGAGCCCAAAACAACGGCCGCTTCATAGGCATGTATCTTGGAGAATGATCGTGTGATCTGCGCAAGCCGAGGTATGATATCCAGCACGACAAGGAATGCGACCATACCGCTCCCGACCGCGATCCCCCCGGCTAATCCGATAAAAGCGATCAAAAGGACTTCCCCCAGGAGAGTCATCCCTTCGACTCCCTTTCCTCGTGAATTTTCATATACTCTTCGGTGATCACATAATGATTCACATTTTCTTGGTACATGAACATTTCCACTTCCAGCGGGCTTGGTTCTTCATTGAATTTCTTTTTAAACAAATGATTAAAGAAAATGACCATCCCTACACCGATGCCAAGCGAATATGGAATTTGCAGGATGAGAGGATGTTCCACTTTTTTGCCCGTCATTAGCTCATAGATCCTTTGATGAACCTCCATCATGGACACATCCGCATGGAAATTCATAATGGCCAGCCCCGAGCCTATGAACAATAGCAGCCATACTAAACCAATCAGCACAGGGCTCACTTTTTTATTATCAGAATATATTTCGAGGAGCACATGGGGTTCGCCAAAATGTTCAATTTGCAGCTCCGGGTAGATCGCCTTCACTTTTCGAACAATCAGCATCATATCAATCAGGACGCGGTTGCCATCCTCCTGCTGCGGCTTATGAATGATCAGCTGATTAAGTGCTGTTTCATATTCAGGCTCCACGAATACTTGTGCGATATGTCGAAGCTGCACGACGCTTCCCTTGCGAACGCGGGCTCTTCGTCTGAGCCGGATATACAACTGCGGAGCTCCAGTCTTAACCATGGCATGGGCTCACTCCCTTCGATAGGTACGGGTATCATCCATGTATAGGGGTAGTATGCAAAATGTTTCCTCCCCATAATCGCCTGCACCGATGGTAAATTCTCCAGGAATAAAGCGGCCCTCCAATTGGCATAGTAAGAAATGAATACCGATAACTTATTCCATACAAAGAAGGTGATAACATGGCAAAACTGGCGTTAACACTAGTTATTATTGGTGCGCTGAATTGGCTTTTAGTTGGGCTCTTCGAATGGGATTTAGTTTCAGCTTTACTGGGCGGGGATTCCCATCGGGAATCTTCGGTTTTAAGTCGTATCATCTATACGATTGTCGGCTTATGCGGGGTTTACTGCGTTAGATTCTACTCCGACACCCGATATTCGGCGAGATAGCTGCGCAGGACAATAAAGAAAGCCGCCATACCCAGCAGATCGATGGGTAAATAGCGGCTCTTTTTCATGTTCGGTTATCGTACGTTTTGTTATTAAATTATTAGAAGGCAGTGGTCTGTTAATGTTTTCAAACTGAAACCTAATTTTATTCAACATCCTCTATTGCATCCCTATTAACGACCCGTTTAATCGCTCCTGGACAGCAAAAATTGAACCCCCTTCTCGTACTTTTTCAATCGCTCAAAATCCTTTTCCGTCAAATTCTTTATGCGTTTAACATCTCTATTATCTTCAAGATCCAAAAGCTTCACGTACCTTGCAAGTGGGTTTGGTTTGATTCGCTGAAGAAACTCATCGTACGATTCTTGTCTTCTCCTAGTGAGACAATCTAGTGCTGAAAGTACGTATTCTGAAAAACCTTCTTCACGCAATTTATCAATCGTAATATTGTTATCTTCAACTACATCATGTAAAACCGCTACAATTTTGGATTCATTATCCACCGCTTTCAACATTAATCTTAATGGATGAAGTATGTAGGGTTGGCCACCTTTGTCAAACTGACCTTCATGTGCTTGAGTTGCAATGATAATTGCCTTAGATAGTGTTGTCACGGCTTCACTCCTTGTAAAAGAATTGTTTTATTTAAACATCCAAAGTTATGAACTGTGAACATCATGACCTTTTGCATTTCTGAAGTATCCATTGTCTAAACGATATCCTTTGCTTATAGCAATATCATAGAAAATATAAAGTTTCTCGGCTCCCTTTAATGCGTGGTCTTCAGTCAAAGCGGATTCAACTAATTGTCCAGTGCTTGAGTTATGAGGAAAAACTAAAACGCCTAACTTACCATCATTGAACAACAACATAATAATCATTAAACCTCTTGCGATAAATAGTATCAGTTCCGCTCATATCAACTCTCCTTATCCTATATTTTACCATGAACTTAAAAATTGTGGATAAAAAGAGAATTATAGTTCTCAAGAATAAACGTTCAATATTGTGAGTATCATTAATTGACTACGTAACTTCTATTTATCCCTCTCCTTCATATCAATAACGTTTATTCCAACATCATCAAAGATGTACTTCCCTGCTCTTGAATGACTATATGTTCGCTTCGGATGCTTCTTTGGCAATATTGAACTATCTGTATATATCAGTTCGACAATCCATTAAGTATTCCAACACCATCGCAGACTTACAATGTTGCCACTTCGATCCTCAGAATAGTAAGATCGCAGGTTTCTTTTTCAGCCCATATGTTTCACAATATTTCAGAAATCCTTTTTCCTACATTGTGTCTAAAAGCAGTTTCTCATGAACCATGATTCTATTTGATAACTTAGGAAACGAAACAAAAAGTTCATTCATATTATTACAATCCTTTCTTTACAGTGCTTTTTAATTTCTCGATTGCGATTAATATCTACTTGTCACTCAACTGGCTACACGCTCCTCCGTAGCAATCATTCATTGTCTGTGCCCTTTTCAAACATTTCCGCATGGAATTTCGCAGTACTTTTTGCACATAACTCTTACCTATGAATTTTCAAAGAAATAAACAACCGCCCTCCGAATGGAGAGCGGCTACTTTGGGATCGTTCGGTTATTGGGCAATCTGATCTTTAATCGATTGTAAAATCTTCTTTTCCAACCGCGATACTTGAACTTGGGAAATGCCCAGCCTGCTGGCTACCTCAGACTGTGTTTGATCCCGGAAGTAGCGGAGGTACACAATAAGTCGTTCTCGCTCGGAAAGCGTTCCGATGGCCTCGTTAAGCGCGAGCTTCTCGAACCATTTCTCACCGGTCTCATCGGAGATTTGATCCATCAACGTGATCGGGTCTCCGTCATTCTCGAATACGGTCTCGTGAATCGATGAAAGCGGCTTATTGGCTTCTTGCGCGAAAACAACTTCCTCCGCCGTGATCATAAGCTCTTCTGCCACCTCTTTAATCGTAGGAAGCCTGCCAAGCCGTTTGGATAACTCGTCCTTCGTCTTGCGAATCTTATTGGCCAGTTCTTTGAGCGAACGGCTAACTTTGAGTGTTCCGTCATCCCGAAGGAAGCGCTGGATCTCGCCGATAATCATCGGCACCGCATAGGTTGAAAACTTCACATCATAGGACAGATCGAATTTGTCAACGGATTTCAGCAATCCGATGCAACCGATCTGGAATAAATCTTCGGCTTCGTATCCCCGGTTCAAAAAACGTTGAACCACAGACCAGACCAAGCGGATATTGCAGCTGACGAGTGTTTCTCTGGCGAGTCCATCTCCGGATTGGCTGAGGGCGATTAACCGTTTGACTTCCGAATCGTCTAAATAACTGTGAGAAGCATGCTTCAGATCGACATCCATAGATCAAACCCCTAATTGTATAAAGCTTTTTTAGATTCTATTCGCTTCAACATGTTTATTTTGGTTCCGATTCCGACGGCCGTCACAACTTCCACTTCGTCCATGAAATTTTCCATAATCGTGAATCCCATTCCGGAGCGTTCAAGTTCCGGCTTGGATGTGTAGAGAGGCTGTTTCGCTTGTTCCAAATCATCAATGCCTGAACCCTCGTCCTCAATCGTAATACGGACCACGTCATCATCAATTTTCGTTGTAATGGTAATTACACCATCCGGTTTATTGTTGTAACCATGAATAATCGAATTCGTCACAGCTTCGGATACAACCGTTTTGATATCGGTTAATTCATTCAAAGTCGGATCCAATTGCGATACGAAAGCAGCAACAGCCACACGCGCAAAGGCTTCATTCTCGGAACGACTGGCAAACTGCAGCTTCATAAAGTTCGGCTCGCTCATAGTGCAACCTCCAGACTGGACATTGCATTACGCTCGTTATCCTGTATCGATACGATTTTGAACATGCCGGAAAGCTCAAACAAGCGGTAGACTGCAGGTGAAACGTCACAAACGACCATCTTGCCGCCTTTGCTCGTTATTTGCTTATAGCGACCGAGAATAACGCCTAGACCTGAGCTGTCCATGAAAGTAAGATCCTTCAAACTCAGGATCAGGTGTTGCGTATGCTCTTTGGCAATCGCTTCCTCCATCCTTGCCTTCACAACATCGGCAGTATGGTGATCCAGCTCGCCTTTCAATCTAACAATCAGCGCTCTTCGGCCTTGCTCGAATTCAATTTGCAGGCTCAACCTGTTCACTCCCCTCAGCTGAGAGATCTTGAGCTTTTATACTCAAAGATCCCTATTGTAAGTCATGAGACTTATGTTTCTACAACTGAGTTGGGAACTCCTGCCCCCCGACAAAACTAGAAGAAAACCGCTAAAACTAGAAGAAAAGTGTGATTATTCGCGGAATCTCACCCTTAATCCGTATGGAACATGTGTGACGTTGTCCGTTTGAAAAGCATCCACCACGATGCTTTTTCTACGGCAACCGGGGACTCCAGCGGGTACTCGCTAAGCACGGTATCGCCGCTGTAAACAACAATTTTGCCGATCGGCTGCCCCAACGTAATTGGCGCTCGCAAGTTGGTATCCAGCTGCAGCTCATGTCGAATGTTATCCGTAGCCGTTCCCTTTTTCATCAAAATGCTGTAATTTTGCTTCGCAACTAACGGAACTGTCGAAACCTGCCCCTTATTTACCGTGAAATTTCCGAGGCTGTCGCCTGATTTGAATAAAGGATAGTTCATATATTGGGCGAAAGCGTAGTCAAACAGCTTCGTAACCTCAGCGTTCCGCGTTTTGGTGTTCGGCTCTCCGAGCACCACGGCCACGACACGCAAATTGTCCCGTTTGGCCGTTGCCGATAAACAGAACTTCGCTTCGCTTGTATATCCCGTTTTGAGGCCATCTGCGCCGCTGTAGAAACGCACTAGCTTGTTCGTATTCACCAGCCAGAACGGTTTAGGCGAATCTTTTCGCAGATAGTCCTGATAAACGCCTGTAAATTTCGTAATCTCTTCATGTTTAAGCAGTTCTCTGGACATGACAGCAATATCGTTTGCTGTTGTATAGTGATTAGCGACTGGCAGTCCGTTACAGTTTGAAAAATGTGTATTTTTCATTCCTAACTGCTGCGCGCGCTCGTTCATCATTTGCACAAAATTTTCTTCGGATCCTGCAATTTTCTCCGCCATGGCCACGGAAGCGTCGTTGCCCGAAGCCATTGCAATGCCCTTCAGCATTTCTTGAACCGTCATTTCTTCGCCCGGCTCCAGAAAAATTTGCGAACCGCCCATGGAGGCCGCGTACTCGCTGACACGAACTTTCTCATCCATTTTAATATTGCCTTTGTCAATCGCTTCCATGATCAGCAGCATCGTCATAATCTTCGTAATACTAGCTGGCGGGAGCTTCGTATCCTTGTTTTTTTCAGCGATGACCGTGCCCGTATCCGCATCCATCAAAACCGCAGACTGCGCGTTCGGCGTTAAATCCACCAACGGCGCTTTCTTCTCTTCCGCATAAGCTGCCGGTAAGATCAGCATCGCACATAACTGTAAACAGATTAAACTGAATAGCCCTTTTTTTCTAATAGCCATTGTACCCCTCCTGTGAGATATGAAGTGAAATCCAGATGCTTGCAGCTTGAATGACTGCTAATCAGTGTTGACGATTTTCCTTCAAAATATTCCAAAGCAAGGAAATAAAGCATAAACAATAAATGCAGACTCTGGTGTGGCAGCTTAACGCTGAAAGTCAAATCTCCTTAATGTCAAAAGCTTTCCACTTTAATCCCGCTGCGCGGCCGGCTTTTCACCCACGAGACGTCCTTTTCAGACGTCTCACTGCCATTTCAGCCCCTCTCGGCTTCCGAGAGGGACTTTTGCGCCTTCTCGCGCGGCATATTCCGCTGCGCCCGCGCGCATGCGCAAAAAAAGCTATCCCAAAGGTCTGAATGACCTGAGAGATAGCCCCATTTTAATCAAGCGTATATCTAAACAATCACATCATAGATCAATTGCACCGGAGCCGGTTTGCCGGACTCAATCCGATAAGCCCCTTGGATCATGGCGGTAACTTCCGCTACATTCTCCCGATTCGCATGAATCGTGCAGATGGATTCGCCGGCTTTGACAGCGTCTCCGATTTTCTTATTCAGCGTCAGTCCTACCGCATAGTCGATCTGATCTTCCTTCTTGGCGCGTCCCGCTCCGAGCAGCATGGCGGCAATCCCGATTTGTTCCGCGTCAATCTGATTGACATAGCCATCCCGCTCCGCCGGCACCTCGTAATGATACGCAGCGGTCGGCAGCAGTTCCGGCTGATCCACCACATTCGGATCGCCGCCCTGACTCGCCACAAAGCGTTTGAACGTGTCCAGCGCCTTCCCTGTCATCACAATGTCGCGAACAGCTTCCTGCGCCTTGTCAAAGCTATCAAAAACTTTACCGAGGAGCGACATATAAGCCGCTACCGAAATCGCGACTTCCGTCAGCTCCTTGTCGCCGGTGCCGCGCAGCACTTCGATGGATTCGCGGATTTCGTTCGCATTGCCGATTTCGCGTCCGAGCGGCTGCTCCATATCCGTGATCATCGCAATCGTGTTGCGGTTCAATTTGACGCCGATATCGACCATCGTGCGGGCAAGCACTCTCGCGTCCTCCACGGTTTTCATGAATGCGCCTGAACCGATCTTCACATCCAGGACGATCGCATCGGCGCCGGACGCAATTTTCTTGCTCATAATGGAGCTGGCAATGAGCGGAATAGAATCAACCGTTGCGGTTACATCCCTGAGGGCGTACATCTTCTTATCCGCCGGAGCCAAGTTGCCGCTCTGGCCGACGATCGCGATTTTATTCGTGTTCACAGCGGTGATAAAATCTTCTTTGGACAACTCGATCTGAAAGCCCGGAATGGATTCCAGCTTATCTACCGTTCCGCCCGTATGGCCGAGGCCCCTGCCTGACATCTTCGCAACAGGAACGCCTAGGGAGGCGACGATCGGCCCAACAATCAGACTAATTTTGTCGCCTACCCCGCCCGTGGAGTGCTTATCTACTTTGATGCCGGAAATCTCCGACAAATCGATCATTTCTCCTGATCCTGCCATTGCCATCGTAAGCGCGGAAATTTCCTCGCTTGTCATGCCATTGAAGAAAATAGCCATTAACAGCGATGACATTTGATAGTCCGGAATATCACCTTTCGTGTAGCCATTTACGATAAAGTTGATCTCTTGCTCAGTTAACACTTCATTGGACCGTTTCTTATGTATTAGATCTACCATTCTCATTGCAGGTTCCTCCCAAGCATTTTTATCAAGATACAAATCGAAAAAAGGGAGCTGCCAGAGCCCCCTTAGAACTATTATTCCGTTTATTGAACTACTAATTTCGCTTTCATCTTAGCATGGCCTTCGCCGCATGGAAGTATGCAATCAATCTCATATTCGCCAGGCTTGTCGAACGTAATTTCTTTGGATGGGTTTTCTTTGTCCAACTTGATATCCAGTCCTTTGATTTCGATAGCGTGTACGCCCTCTTTCAAAGACAAGGAAACTTTCGTAGGCTCACCCTTTTTGATCGTGTAGTCAGTTGAATCAAATTGCCAGTTAGATGCGGCAATCTTAAGCTGTTGCATCTTGCTGCCGGCTGCCTCTGCTGCTTTCGCGTCTTGGCGTTCAGAGATATCTTGAAAGAGGACTCCCAGCCCCAATGCGCCCGCAAGTATAAATAACACAAAGAAAATCCACTTTTGCATGCATATCCCCCTCATAATGTGTTCACTTCATCTATTCTACCTAACATCGCGAGACAATCCCATACAGGTTTAGTGGCAAATCTTTGAATATTTTGTGACGGAATTGTGAATGCCCCTTCGTAAAAACATCCCCCTTACCGGGGGATATTCTTCTTACTATTTCCCATCATACCGCAAATTACACACTATACCGTCTGTCACGAATTTGGCAACTTAGCTTCTATCCCAATTGCACTTCGCGTACAAAGGCTTTGACCAAAGCGATAAACTTCGGCTTCGTCCGGTTCGCAACCGCCACTACCTGCTCATGCGTGAGCGGCTCCAGCTCCTCGCCGACCGCCATATCTGTAATGCAGGAGATTCCCAGCACCTTCATGCCGGCATGACGCGCTGCGATGACTTCGCCTACCGTCGACATGCCAATTGCATCTCCGCCAATGCGTGCAAGCATCATCAATTCAGCCGGCGTACAGTACGTAGGTCCTGAAATGCCCGCATAAACGCCTTCCTGCAGCTTCAGCGGCACGCCGTCCTCTCCTGCTACCGATTCAGCTAGCTTATGTGCAAGCGCCCGGTATTCGCGGTTGTACGCTTCGGACATATCCGGGAAACGAACGCCCAGCTCACTGTGGTTAGGTCCGATCAGCGGGTTATCGCCCGTCATGTTGAGATGGTCGCTAATGACCATGAGATCGCCGGCTTTAAAACCGCGATTCATACCGCCTGCCGCGTTCGTCATCACGACGGTTTGAACGCCGAGTGCTTTCATGACATAGACAGGGAATACGACCTTTTTCATATCATAGCCTTCGTAATAATGAAAACGTCCTTGCATTACGATGACTTGCTTGCCTTCCAATGTACCAGCAACGAAGCGGCCTTCGTGCCCTTCCACTGTGGAAACCGGGAAATGCGGCACATCGCTGTAATCAATCGCAACCGGATTTTCCACTTGATTCGCCATATCGCCAAGACCCGAGCCCAATACTAGGCCGATAGCCGGCGCGGCATTGCCTAGTTTTTGCTTAATAAACGCTGCTGCTTCATTAATTTTCTCTATGTAAGTCATTTCCATGGTGATCTCCTCTTCTAATTAAATAGCCTCAATAATGCCCAGGACTAACTTCAAAAACTTTGGTTTTACTTGCTCTGTCGTCTCCATCACTTCAGCATGGGACAGCGGCTGATCCAAAATACCAGATGCCATATTGGAAATACAGGAGAAGCCCAGCACTTCAATTCCCGCGTGACGGGCAACGATAACCTCAGGCACCGTGGACATACCGACGGAGTCTCCGCCTAATGTACGGAACATGCGAATCTCTGCAGGAGTTTCATAGTTAGGTCCGAGCAGACCGACATAAACGCCTTCTTGCAGTTTGAAATCTTGGGAAGCCGCCACCTCGTGCGCCAATTTGCGCAGACGTTTGCTGTATGCTTCCGACATGTCCGGGAAGCGCACGCCCAGCGCAGCGTCGTTCGGTCCGATCAGCGGATTGCGGTACGTCAAATTCAAATGATCGCTGATTACCATCAAATCGCCGACTTGATAGGACTCGTTAATTCCGCCCGCAGCGTTTGTCACGATTAACGTTTCTACACCCAATTCTTTCATCACACGTACCGGGAAAGAAACGGTTTCAGCGCCATAGCCTTCATAAGCATGGAAGCGGCCTTTCATAACCAAAACCTGTTTGCCTTTAATCGTACCGACAACCAGCTCTCCGGCATGTCCTTCTACCGTCGACACCGGAAAATGCGGAATGCGCGAATAATCGACGACGATCGGCTGCTCGATAAGATCAGCAAGAACACCAAGACCCGAACCTAGAATGAGTCCGATTTGCGGTTTGATGTTTGTTTCCTTCGAAATAAAGGCTGCCGCCTCTTGAATTTTTTGAATCATGGATGTTTCTGACATTTGAATTCCTCCTATGCTTAATGGCTTCCGTCCTGTTTATTTCAAAAGATGCAAGAAGCTTTCCCCTTGCTCGGTAGGCTTCACACCGAAATTATCGGCAATCGTAGCCCCAAGATCGGCGAACGTGCTGCGGATGCCCAAGGAAACAGGCTTCTCAAAGCTCGGGCTGTACAATAAAATGGGCACGTACTCGCGCGTATGATCCGTTCCCGGATGTACGGGGTCATTGCCATGGTCCGCTGTCAGGATCAGCAGATCTTTCGGTCCAAGCTTCTCTTTAAGCTGCGGCACAAAGCTGTCGAACTCCTCCAGCGCGCGGCCGTAGCCCTCAGGGTCCCGGCGATGGCCGTATAGAGAGTCAAAATCCACGAGGTTCGTAAAAGCCAGCCCTTTGAACGGCTCGCCAAGCACCTCAATGGTTTTGTGAATGCCGTCTAAATTGCTTTTCGTTGAAGTAGCTTTCGTAACGCCTTCGCCATCAAAGATATCGTTGATTTTGCCGATCGCGATCACATCGAATCCGGCGTCTTTCAAATGATTCATCACAGTCGGAGCCGGCGGCTTCACGGCATAATCATGACGGTTCGGCGTGCGTTTGAATGCGCCCGGCTCGCCAATGTAAGGTCTAGCAATGACGCGGCCGACGGCAAATTCGCCCTGAGTCAAACGTCTCGCAATTTCACAAGCGCGGTACAGCTCTTCCAGCGGAATTACATCTTCATGCGCCGCTAATTGGAACACGCTGTCGGCAGATGTGTAAACAATCCAAGCGCCTGTTTTCATCTGCTCTTCGCCGAGCTCGTCCAAGATTTCTGTTCCGGAGGCCGGTTTATTGCCAATAACCTTGCGTCCTGTTTCCTGCTCGAATTGCGAAATCAGTGCTTCCGGAAATCCATCCGGATATACGTTAAATGGCGTAGAAATGCGAAGACCCATCAATTCCCAGTGCCCTGTCATCGTATCTTTCCCAACCGATACTTCGGCCATTTTGCCATAATAAGCTTCCGGCGCCTCAGCTGCTGGGATTCCTTGTATCTCTGCTATGCCTCCCAGACCCATACGCTGCAAGTTAGGCAGCGAGAATCCGCTAACCCGCTCAGCAATATGTCCAAGCGTGTGGCTGCCTGTGTCGCCAAAATCCTTCGCATCCGGTAATTCGCCGATGCCTACACTATCCAATACGATTAAACCTATTCGTTCAAAGCGCACGATTGTCCCCCCAAATTGTTTCTAGGTGTTTCCACCCCTGATTATCGCATTTCTGCACTATGAATGCAAAACAGCAGCTTCTCCTATTGGAAAATGCCGCTGTCATCCTTTACATATTCGCTCTCGGATGAGCGCGATCGTAAACATCCTTCATTTTGAGCTTGGTAACTTGCACATACATCTGGGTGGATGAAATATCGGAATGCCCCAACATTTCCTGCACGGATCTCAAATCGGCGCCATTTTCAATCAAATGGGCGGCAAAAGAGTGTCGTAAGGCATGTGGAGTAATCTCGCTTGCAATATTCAGCTCAGCGGCATATCTTTTTAAAATTTTCCAAAAGCCCTGTCTCGTCATCCTCGTTCCCAAATGTCCGATGAATAAGGCTTCTTCTTCCGCCGACTTTTTCAGCAATTTCTTGCGATCATGATAGATATAGGCGGTTAAACACCGGATGGCAATGGAACTAAGCGGTATGTTGCGCTCTTTATTCCCTTTTCCTAAACAGCGAATGAAGCCAAGCTGCAAATAAACGTCCGCTACGTTCAGGGAGATTAGTTCGGTGACGCGGATTCCCGTGGCATACAGCAGCTCCAGCATCGCTTTATCCCGCGAGCCGCTTACAAGTTCGGATTCAGGGGCATCGAGCAGCTTGCCAACCTCTTCAACGGAAAGCACTTTGGGCAGCTTTCGTTCCAGCTTGGGCGCTTCAACATAAAGAGACGGATCTGAATCCACCAGCCGCTCTTTCACCAGATACTGGTAGAAAGCCCTTATTGAAACCAGATTGCGGGACAAGGTTGCCGAGGCGCGGCCAAGCGATTTCAACTGGGACAAGAACCCCGCGATGTTGGACTTGCTTGTTTCCTTCCATGTTGTAACGCCTTGGCGCTGCAAGTATTCTATAAATTGCTGCAGGTCTCTTGTATAAGATTCCAGTGTATTCTTGGATAGTCCGCGTTCTACCGATAAAAACCGGATGAAGGATTGCAGATCAACCGTCATCATGCTATTAGACCCCTTCGTTCTCATGCCATCTTTCTATCTGTTAGCATTCAACGGTGCAAACGAGAACTCCTCTTTTATTCGCCATACCAATAAAATAAACGCAGCCTGTCGCTCATTTTGCCTGACTCTGGGAGCGCGGAACGCTCATGCTGGCCAAACACTTTCACGGAGTTGCCTGTTGGCGTGCGGTACCGGTTCACAGGCTCGATCCAGCCGGAAAGCACTAACATCACTTGATATAAGACAACGGTTAGTGCCATGAAAAGCAGCATAAAACGTAAACGCACAATTAACTTGCGATAGGAAAATATCATTGGCCAGCCCCATTTCTGTCCTTTCTTTAGGACAGGATATGAGACTCAGGCACATATTATGACAGATCGGACAACTTCACATAAGGCTGTCCAAGCGCTTCTGCTACCGCCGGATGCGTAACGCTGCCTTGGTACGTATTTACCCCCAATTGCAAAGCGTAATTGGCTGCGATCGCTTCTGTTAATCCTTTATTGGCCAGCTCCAGCGCATAGGGGAGCGTTACGTTAGTTAAAGCCAGCGTCGAGGTGCGGGGAACCGCGCCCGGCATATTCGCTACGGCATAATGCACGACACCGTGCTTCTCATACGTAGGGCTGCTGTGCGTGGTTACACGGTCGATCGTTTCGATCGAGCCTCCTTGATCCACCGCGACATCAACAATGACGGCGCCTGGCTTCATCGTTTTGACCATCGCTTCCGTCACTAATCTAGGAGCTCGCGCTCCCGGGATCAGAACAGCCCCGATCAAGAGATCCGCTTTCGCCGCGGCGCTTGCTATGTTAAAAGGATTCGACATCAACGTATTCAATCGGCCGCCGAAAATATCGTCCAAAGCACGCATCCGATCCGCGCTCCGTTCGATAATAACGACATTGGCTCCGAGACCAAGCGCCATTTTGGCCGCATTGGTGCCTACAATGCCGCCGCCGAGAATCACCACATTGGCAGGTGGAACGCCGGGAACGCCGCCCAACAAAATACCGCGCCCGCCATAAAACTTCTCCAGAAAGTGCGCGCCGATCTGAACCGACATGCGGCCCGCAACTTCGCTCATTGGCGTGAGCAGCGGGAGCGATCCGCTTGGCAGCTGAATCGTTTCGTAGGCAATCCCCGTTACCTTCTTGCTAAGCAGATGCTCCGTTAAATCGCCCGCCGCAGCCAAATGCAAATAGGTGAACAGCAGCTGCCCTTCACGGAAAAAGCCGTACTCGGCCGGAAGCGGTTCCTTCACTTTCATGATCATTTCGCTGCGAGCCCACACTTCAGCCGCTTCCGGAATGAGAACGACGCCTTCCTTGGCGTAGTCCTCGTCGCTGAATCCGCTGCCGGTGCCGGCGCCGGTTTCCACCAGCACTTGATGCCCGGCCGCGAGAAGCATACTGGCTCCGCCAGGCGTCAGGGCGACGCGGTTTTCGTTATTTTTGATTTCCTTCGGGACGCCGATCACGATCGATTGCTGAGTCATTCGCGTCTACCTTCTTTCTCTTGAACGTTAGTCATAATGTGCCCATGCTTCATGTCCAATTATGTGAAAGGAGATTCTTCTTTCTACTTATCCAGTATATGAAAACAATGCAAAAATGCCTGTACGCACAATCTGTGGCACAGGCATTTTCTTTGTATAAACAGCTCTATTCAGACGCTGTTATTTTGGATTTGTCCAATGAGTCCGGTTTCCCTCGTTCGCTGCAGCGATAGCATATACCTTGAAAATCAAGTCGATGATCTAATACTTGAAAATGAAAATGCTGATCCAGCCTTTCTTCCAAAGGTCCGAGCCAGTCTTCCATAATTTCATCTACGGTCCCGCATTGAACGCAGATTAAGTGATGGTGATGGTGACGCGTGCTGTCATCCCGCAAGTCATAACGAGCTACACCGTCGCCAAAATTCATTTTCTCCAAGACATGCAGCTCGCTAAGAAGCTCTAATGTTCGGTAGACGGTTGCCAGACCGATCTCCGGAGCTTTGTCTTTGACAAGCATAAACACATCTTCGGCGCTTAAATGATCTTGTTCATTTTCTAAGAGTACGCGCACAGTCGCTTCCCGTTGGGGGGTAAGCTTGTACCCTTGGGATTGCAACTGCTGCTTAATCTTCTCAATCCTTGCTTCCATGTGCCTCCCCCTCAGAAAGGTGGGCATCCAAGCCCAATTTTAGCCACTCTTTTCATTATAGGGGGAGCTTGCTGACAAAGTCAAACAGAAACATGTTGATTCGTGTCAACCATAGAGCGGAACGAGCATCGGCGTGACCCATTTCATCATTAATTGCGACATGTATCCCTCCCAAAGCGCTGCGCCCAGCAGGAAGACCGCCATGACAAGAGTCAATGTTGTAAACCGCATAAAGGGCTGGTACATGTTTCCATTCCGGCTCATGAAGCGATTTTTGATCATATAGATAGAAAATGATATCGCCGCCACACTGCATAAGAGAATCGCCGGAATGACAATCAAATTTTGCGGCGCCACAGAAACGAGCGCGAACAGCATGCCCTTCCAGGACATCTGCTGAACGAGATAACCGACGGTAAAGCCGATCAGCACGCCTTTGAGAAAATCAAGAACCAGAATAAGAGGCAATCCGATTACGGACAGTCCGAACAGCCAGATCAGCAAAATCCATTTCATATGCATGCCAAAAGATTGCGTGAACGACTGCCTGCCGTCAAACTCGGCGCCATCGTTGACTTCCTGAAAAAAATTGCCCAAATGCCTCGTCATTTCTTGCTTTTGTTCCAAGGAAAGCGCGCCTACCATAACGGCGCCGAACACAACACCAATGAGAAAGAGCACGGAGACGAATATAAATAGCGGCAAATTATCCTTCATATATTGTTTCATCGTTAGGTTCCTATTCACTCCCGCAGCTCCTTCCTTGTAAATAACCTCTACAAAGACAAGCTTATGAGCGAGAGCCTGAAACTATGAACGATTTTTCACTTTGCCGTATCTTCCGCCGCCTCCAACCTCTAAAGTAAGCGTACCTTCACGCGCACTGACAAGACAGGCTGCAATTTCTTCTCCCACCTCGCGCGCAAGCTCTTCCTGCGATGTGCGATGCAGCACATTCATCTCCGTACCAAAGCGCTCCAGCAATTGATTCAGCTTCTTAGGGCCAAGACCCGGGATAAACTCCAGCGGCACTTGAAAATGATACGGCGGACGGTAGGAAGGCAAATACGGCGCTTCACGATCAGCCAAATCCAAGATCCGGTCCATGACGCCTCTGACGATTTTATGGCTGCCGCAATCTGCGCAGCGCTCCACCGTGCCCGCCGCATCATCGAGAACCGCTTCGCACAAGGAACAATACGTCCGGTGGTACTTGCCTAGCCGGGGATTTAGCCCATAGTTCGCCGCTATGCCCCGCCCTTCTTGGCGATGCAGCGCTTTTACGAGCTCTTCGTAAGTTGGAGCAGCTAACTGCACCTCGTTATACTCACGCCCAATTTTACCCAGGGAATGGGCATCAGAATTGGTCACGAACGTAAACGGATCGAGCTCGGAAATCAAGCCGGCCATTTCAGAATCGGCGCTCAGCCCGAGCTCAACGGCAGAAATGCCAGCCAAGTCCAGCAGATGTTCCATCCTGCTTGACGCGCTGCCGTACACGCTTTTGTGAGGCGTGAAAATATGCGCTGGGATGAGGATGCCCCCTCTTCCAAGCACCTCTTCCTGCAGCACTCGCGCAGGCACATAGATACGCTGAGAGCTGAGCTCCACATTTTTCATGTGGCCCTTCATCCATTTCGTAAACCCCTGCATCGTATCCAGATTCGGCATATAAGCCAGCAAATGCGCAGGTCCCATCCCAGGATCCCTGACTTCAATCTCGCTGCCCAGCAGAATGGTCGTATCCCGGTAACCAATGCCTCCGCCAGCCTGCTCCACCATCTCCCCCCGGTCCAAATACGTCATGATGTCTTCCTGCACGGAAGGGGAATGGCAATCGATAATGCCGATGATCTCCATCCCTTTTCGAACTGCCGCTTCATGGGCAATATTGAAAAAAGTAAGGTTATTCGCGGCGCTAATCTTCACAGCTTGGCCGCTTTCGGTTCGCCCGATGTGAATATGAAGGTCTGCGTAATAAGACTTCATCTCAGATCTCGCCCGTTAGCCGGTACAGCTGCCATGCATAGACGGCCATAATGGTTTTCGCATCGCTAATACGCCCGTCACGCATGTACTGCTTCGCCTGCTCCAGTGTGATGGCTTCGCATTCCAGAAACTCATCCTCATCCGGATGGGCATTCCCTCTGATCAAATTTTCGGCGATGTACAAATGGATAATTTCGTCCGCAAACCCAGGAGACGTTGAAAAAGAACTGACCAGCCTCACATGCTCGGACCGGTAGCCCGTCTCTTCCTCCAACTCGCGCAATGCGGCTTTCAAAGGCTCTTCGCCTTGATCCAACTTGCCTGCAGGAATCTCGACCTGGCTTTTTTCCAGCGGCTTACGGTACTGTTCCACGACGATCATTTTATCCCCGAGTAAAGGGATAACTGCCACCGCTCCCGGGTGTTTCACAATTTCTCTTGTTGCCGTCTCCCCGTTTGGCAGCGTAACGGTATCTACTTGCAGGGAAATAATTCTCCCTTTGAAAATGGACTCCGACTTGACAGTGACCTCTTTGAATTTCTTGTGTACGGACATATGAGCACCTCAGCAATTTCAAAATGGAATAACTTGTCCTGCTTTTGCATATCGATCATTATATCAAATTTTAACCGGAAAAGAGGAAGATCGATATGAAGAGCTATGTGACAGATCGTCAAATTCGCCTTGTAGGCAAAGCATGGGAGATCAAACGCCAGCTAAAGCTCATGCTGCAGCAAGGCGGTCAGCATATCACATTGATGGAGTATGCAGCCGGATTGCACAATCCACAGCAGCACAAACTCCTTGGAAATAAGCAGGATCCTGCCATAATCCCCTTCCCATCGAGGTAATCGGCTGCGGAAAGGAAGCAAAGGCTTCCGCTATCTCTTCCGTCGAGACCGCAGGCATCAGCATCATCTGATGGCGCTCCAGCGTATTTGCCTGCTCCACGATGAAGGCGTGTTCCTCTCCCGCCAACTGCGGCAAAGGCAAAATAGCCGGGCATCTCGCGGCGAGCCCAAGCGCAGTTAACGTATGATGGCTGATCCCCCGGTGACGGGACCGCCGATCGGCAAAAGAAATGCGCGGGATCACAACCGGAATCCCTCCCAGCGCGTATACGGCATTGACCAGCTCGCCGATTTCAATGCCGGAATAGCCATACCGCGTCCCTGTGCCTACAATCCCCGGCCCCATCGTTACTAGAGCGAGGTCCGCTTCGGCCGCGTGCTTAGCGGCGATTAAGGCGCTAAACTTGTTCACAGCCTCCAGTTGGCCACCGTACGCCTGACCGTAAGTAATGGTGCTTTGAAGCCATCCCATCTCCTCCAGTTGAGCGACGTGCTGACTCCAAGCAAGCGGGAGCGCTCCGGCATCCGTCATGATATAGGCCATATTCATTGAGGGCTTAGACGGTTGATTCCGCCGCTGCTCGCGATACCGCAGCCAGCTCACCGCCGCAGGCAGCATACTATGCAATTCCCCAAGCAAAACGGGCATGCCCGCCAAATTTTTCTCTTCTTGAAAAATAGAATGATACAGGCCACTCTCCTCTTCCACAGCCATGACACTCCGCTGCAACGGGGTATATTTGAGTTTCATCACGTGACCGCTTGATTGCCGGCCTGCAAATGCATGCTCGCTATCATGCAAATGCGAAGGCAGCACGATGTGATAGCCTCCTGAGCCTAATCCAAGCTCTTCGGCGGTTACATTAACAACGACCCGGTCTCCGGGATGAAGCACGGGGGAAGTATCGGTATAATGCACGGCACGCTTCTCTTCGCCGCTGCCGCTCATGACAACGCCTATAACCTGCAAACCCTCCCTGACGGAAATAATGCTCCTCACCGTTCCAGCTTCCCGCTTCAGCATCTCCGCTCCTCCTTTAGGACTCCCTTACTCCCAGACTATGTGGATGAACGCCGGATTAAGCTCCCTTTTCCCAACAAAAAAAAACCGACTAGCATGTTCCATTTCGGACATGAACTAATCGGTTGCAACACATTTTATACGTTTGCAGCTTCTTTCACAAGCGCAACGACCAATTCAGCCGTTTTGACCAAATCGCTGATCGCAATATGTTCTTTCGTCGTATGAATCTCATGATAGCCAACAGCCAAGTTCACCGTCGGAATTCCCATGCCGTTGAAAATATTCGCATCGCTGCCGCCGCCGGAGTGGAATGTGCGGGCTGTCAGTCCTAACGTGGACATAGCTCTGGACGTAAGCTGCACGATTGGTGCGGAATCGTCATGCATATAGGATGCATATACGATGTCTGCGTTAAACTCGCAAGTCGTTCCGGCATCTGCCGCCGCTGACTCGCACGCTTCTTTCATCGCAGCGATTTGCGCCTCCAGCTTGTGCTGAACGATACTGCGAGCTTCCGCTTCCATTCTCACTTTATCGCACACGACATTAAGCGGGCCTACACCGGAGAAACTGCCGATATTCGCTGTAGTTTCACTGTCGATTCGACCGAGCGACATGCGTGAAACAGCTTTGCTTGCAACTTGGATGGCACTGATGCCATCTTCCGGATTTACGCCGGCGTGAGCCGATTTGCCATGGAAAATGATTTCAATTTCCGCACGTCCAGGGGCAGCCGTAGCAATATCGCCGATGGCGCCATTGGAATCCAGCGCGAAGCCGAACTCAGCTTCCATGACGCTGCGTTCCATAGCACGAGCGCCTTTCAGACCGCTTTCCTCGCCTGCTGTAATAACGAACTGAATGCGGCCATGAGGAATATTTTGTTCTTTGAGCACTTGGATGCCCTCGATCATCGCTGCGATTCCCGCTTTGTCGTCGCTGCCCAGAATCGTTGTTCCGTCGCTGCGGATGTAGCCGTCATCTCCGATTTGCGGCTTGATCCCTTTACCGGGAGCAACCGTATCCATATGGGATGTAAAGAAAATCGTCGGAATCGCGGCATTGCTGTCCGTCGCTTCCAGCGTACAAATCAAATTCCCTGATCCGTGACCGCTCTTGGCCTTCGAATCATCTTCAATCACCGTTAAGCCTAAACGGGTAAATTTCTCTTTTAGAACGGCACAAATTTCTTGCTCGAAACGAGTTTCGCTGTCTACTTGGACAAGCGAAATGAATTCTTCCACCAAACGGGTTTGCTGAATCATGGACTTTCCTCCGATGCTCTGTATGGGTTACAATAAAGTCGTACAAGCTTTTTTACGATAAAGGAGTGACTTTTCGTGTTACAGAATAGACGTTGGTTCAAAGTCGTGATCTACGTAATGCTGATCACAATGCTTCTCTCAAGCCTATTGTTTACTGCCGGATTATTTTTTGATTCCTAGTTTAATAAATTTTCGTATCCGCATTATAGCTTTCTAGATTTTCTTTGACTCTCTGCAGGAATCTTCCGCAGATAACCCCGTCCAGAATCCGGTGATCCAGCGACAAACACAGGTTAACCATGGAGCGGACAGCGATCATATCTTGAATAACGACAGGCTTCTTCACAATCGATTCGAAGGTCACAATAGCTGCTTGCGGGTAGTTGATGATCGGATAAGACAGAATCGAACCGAAGGAGCCTGTATTGTTAACGGTGAACGTTCCGCCCACCATATCGTTCAGCGACAATTTGCCGGCGCGCGTCTTCTTCGTCAATTCGTCAATTTCCCGGGCCAGTCCGGCGATATTCTTCTGATCCGCCTTTTTGATCACCGGCGTCATAACCGAATCTTCCGTTCCTACGGACAGGGAGATGTTGATATCGCGTTTCACGATAATTTTATCTACCGCCCACACCGAGTTGATGATCGGATAATCCTTAATCGCATTGACGACCGCCTTCATCATGAAAGCCAAATACGTTAAGTTAATGCCCTCGCGGCGCATAAACTCATCCTTCACTTTATTCCGCAGTACCACGAGATTCGTAACGTCAACTTCAATCATCGTCCAGGCATGCGGGATTTCCGTTACGCTCTGGCGCATGCGGGTAGCAATGGCATTCCGGATTGGCGTTACGTCGATGAAATGCTCATTGCGCGAATCGAGCGAGTGTCCTTCCGCTTCGATCAGCGGCGTTTGCGGATTTGCAGACAAATGAATGCCGGAGCTGCGAACCGGCAGGTTGATCGGCTGCGCTTCCGCTTGCGGAGCCGCCACGCTGCTTATGGTTGCCTCCCGGGCTGCATGCTGATTCGTATGTACAGCTGCCGGAGCTGCGCTGGATCCGCCTCCTGCAAGGTACTGTTCAATATCTTTGCGGGTGATTCTACCGCCGAGCCCTGTACCTGCAACTCGTGACAGGTCCACATTGTTGTCCTGCGCCAGCCGCTGAACAGCCGGCGAGTAACGGCCGCGCATGCTTTGGTCGGCGCCTTCCGGTGCAAACGCACCCGCGCTGCCGGCCGTTTCCGCTGCTGAAACAGACGATCCAGCCGCCGCCCCAGCAGACTCCTCGATCAAGCAAATCGCTTCACCGACAGCCGCCGTTTCTCCTTCTCCGACAATGATTTTCACCAGTCGGCCTTCAATCGGAGAAGGCATTTCCGTATTCACTTTCTCTGTGAAAAGCTCACAAATTACGTCATATTGCTCGATATAATCGCCAGGCTTCTTAAGCCATTTGCCGATTGTAGCCGAAACGAGGCTCTCCGCCAGATGGGGAACTGTAACCTCCGTAAGTCGACCGTTCGTTTGGTTCATGGGTGTACCTCCTAAGTTCAGGAAATGATCAATGGCTTGAAATCAGACCAAAGGAATTTATGAAAAAGACTAAAACATAGCAAGCTGGCGCATAGCTTCCTTCAGTTTATCACTATTGAGCAGGAAGAACTTCTCCATAGGAGGATTGCTTCCCACCGCCGGAACGTCCGGCCCGCAAAGTCTGGCAATCGGCGCGTCAAGCTCAAAAAGCAACTCTTCTGCAATGATGGCAGCCACTTCGGCGCCAACCCCGCCTGTTTTGTTATCTTCATGCGCGATGAGCACTTTGCCCGTTTTTCTTACTGCTTCCAGGATCGCTTCTTTGTCCAAAGGCTGGAGGGAACGCAGGTCGAGCACGTGGCAAGAGATCCCTTCCTTCGCAAGTTCCTCCGCTGCTTGCAGCGCAAAGTTCACGACCATCCCATAGGCGATGACGGTAATATCTGTGCCCTGGCGCTTCACGTCGGCTTTGCCGATCGGCACGATGTAATCCTCTTCCGGCACATTGGCGGACAGCGCCAGATAAGCCTTCTTGTGCTCGAAGAAAAGCACGGGATCGGCATCGCGGATCGCTGCTTTGAGCAATCCCTTTGCGTCATACGGATTCGAAGGAGCAACGATCTTTAAGCCCGGCGTGCCGAAGAACACCGATTCCGGACACTGGGAATGGTACAAGGCGCCTGCGCCGGTCGCACCGTAAGGCGCACGAATGACGATCGGGCAAGACCAGTCATTATTGGAGCGATAGCGGATTTTCGCCGCTTCGCTTAAGATTTGATTCGTCGCCGGGAAGATGAAATCGGCGAACTGAATTTCGGCGATCGGCTTCATGCCGTACATGGCCGCGCCGATCGCTACACCGACGATTGCGGATTCCGCAAGCGGCGTATCCAGCACGCGGTCTTCGCCAAAAAGATCGCGCAGCCCTTTGGTGGTGTTCAAGACACCGCCTTTGCCGACATCTTCTCCAAGAACGAAGACATTGTCGTCGTCTTGCATTTCCTCCTGCATCGCAGAGCGGATTGCTTCCAAATAAGTAATGACTGCCATATTTTAGTTGTCATCTCCTTCTGCGTAAACGTGGCGAAGCGTATCTTCCGGCTTCGGATACGGAGCCTGATCCGCATACTTCGTCGCTTCGTTGATCTCTTGCTTGAGCTGTTCCTGCAGTTCCTGATCCTGCTCCTCGCTCCAAAGGCCGCATGCCATTAAATACTCTTTAAATTTCACAATGCCGTCCTTTTGACGGTTTTCCTCAACTTCTTCTTTGGTCCGGTACAGCATGTCATCATCCGAAGTGGAGTGCGGCATCAGGCGGTAGGACATCATTTCGATCAACGTAGGTCCTTCTCCGCGAGCGGCCCGGTCTCTTGCTTCCTTCGTAACGCGGTACATTTCCAAGACATCGCTGCCGTCGACTTGCACGCCTGGGAAGCCGTACCCCAGCGCACGATCGGAAATTTTGCCGGCCACTTGTTTGTGCAGCGGCACAGAGATTGCATATTGATTATTTTCGCAAACGAAAATGACAGGCAGCTTATGTACGCCGGCAAAATTACAGCCTTCGTGGAAATCCCCTTGGTTGCTGGAGCCTTCACCGAAGGAAACATACGTAACGAAATCTTGTTTTTTCATTTTTGCGGCAAGAGCGATGCCTGCGGCATGCGGAACTTGTGTCGTTACCGGGGAAGACCCTGTCACGACATGATTTTTGCGGTCGCCGAAATGCCCGGCCATCTGTCTGCCGCCGCTGTTAACGTCCTCGGCTTTGCAGAAGATAGCAAGCATTAAATCCTTCACTGTCATACCAACCGCAAGAACAAACGCATAATCGCGATAATAAGGCAGGAAATAATCTTTTTGCGCTTCCATAGCGAAAGCCATTCCTACTTGACCTGCATATTGACCCATTCCTGAAACGTGGAACGGGATTTTGCCGGCACGCTGAAGCATAAAAGCCCGCTCATCGTATTTAGCCGCAAGACACATGACTCTATACATTCGAATAACGACTTCGTCGGATAACCCTAATGTTCGATGCTTATAAAGCTGACCAATGGACATGGAGGTTGCCTCCTTAAAGATAGTTTGAGTTTCTTAAAATTATTACCTGGTCCTAAGACTTGACTCTATAAGCTTATTATAAACGCAAACGCGTATGATTACAATTTTTATCCGCTAATCGCAATTCCGTCTACAGCAAGCATCGCTTCGCCTAAAGCTTCAGACAACGTAGGGTGAGGATGAATCGTTTGGCCAACTTCCCAAGGCGTTGCGTTCAGAAGCTGAGCCAGAGCGGCCTCGGAAATGGAATTCGTCACGTGCGGTCCGATCATATGAACTCCGAGAATATCATTCGTCTCACTGTCCGCAATCACTTTGACAAAGCCGTCGGTATCGCCGTAAACGAGCGCTTTCCCGATCGCTTTAAAGCTGAACTTGCCGACTTTCACTTGGTGACCAAGCTCAATCGCTTGCTGCTCCGTATAGCCTACGCTCGCAATTTCAGGTCTCGTATACGTGCATTTAGAAACGAGGTGCGCGTGCAGCTCATGAGGCGTCCCGCCTGCGATATGTTCAGAAGCCAGTATGCCTTCGTGCCCGGCCATATGCGCCAGCATCAAGCCGCCAATTACATCGCCAACGGCGTAAATGTGGGATTCGGAAGTTTGCATGAAACGATTCACACGAATGACGCCTTTATCCACTTTAATATCGGTGTTTTCGAGTCCGATGCCTTCAATATTCGCTTCCCGGCCAACAGAGACAAGCACTTTTTCCGCTTGCAGCTCCACGATTTCACCCTGCTTGTCCGCTTGCAAAGCAACCGTTCCTTCCGCCACTTTCACGGAATCAGCGAGCACTTTCGCGCCGGTCACCAAGTGAATGCCCCGCTTTTTGAACAAGCGTTCCAGTTCTTTGGAGACATCGGCGTCTTCCAGGCTCACGAGCCGCTTCTCATACTCAACGATGGTCACCTCGACACCGAAATCACGCAGCATGGAAGCCCATTCCACGCCGATGACACCGCCTCCGACGATGATGATCGACTTCGGAAGCTCTTGCATGCGCAGCGCATCTTCGCTCGTCATAATGTGCGTGCCGTCAATCGCAAGTCCCGGCAAGCTGCGCGGTCTGGAGCCTGTTGCGATGATTAAGTTGTTCGAAAGCAGCGTTTCGATGTCCCCGTCTTCTTTCTCAACGGAAACCGCACCGCTGCGCGGGGAGAAAATGGATGGACCGATAATGCGGCCATTCCCCTTATGTACGGTAATTTTATTTTTTTTCATAAGGAACTGCAGCCCTTGGTGAAGTTGATCGACAATGCGCTGCTTGCGTGCCAGCACATTCTCAAAGTTGAGTTCAAGCGAGCCTGACGTGATCCCGTATTCCTCGCTCTTTTTCATCGTGGCGTACACTTCTGCGCTTCGAAGCAAAGCTTTGCTCGGAATACAGCCTTGGTGCAAACAGGTGCCCCCCAGCTTGTCTCTTTCCACGACAGCAACCGTTTTTCCAAGCTGGGCAGCACGAACGGCAGCGGTATAACCGCCGATCCCTCCGCCTAAGACAACGACATCATATCTATGTTCACTCATTATATGTTTCCTCCTTATGAACTCTCAGTACCTTCATATGTATACGCATGTCTCTACTATATTACCCTTTTTTGAAAGGGAAATCATAGTCTTATTTGTGAATTAGACAGTCCAACCGATTCAGAGTATGATGATAGAAAAAGATGAAACTTTAATGTAAGGAGCAGCTATGAAAGCAACATTTTACCGATTTATCGCCATTCTTCTACTCGTTATTCCCGGTTTGACGGCAACCTACGGATTTCTTTCCATGAAAGACGCTTTTTTCGCACAATTCGATACGGGCGGCCACATCCTGTGGGGGAAATTTTTTCTAGGCTTTATACTTTTTCTATTAGGTGTTGCCTTTATTGGGGGATGGACCTTTTTCCGTGACCGCAAACGAAACTATGTAGCCCCCCGTTTCAAAGCAAAACGGCGCAAATAAGCCGGACCCTCAATCGCTCAAGTCCGGCCTAGGCGGTCCAGCCAATTTAAAAATCGGTTCCGCTCAATCATGGCAGTAATGGAACTTACTTCAGCCTGTTGATGCAAAAAAACGAGCACAGCGATCGTAAGGCCTTGCATCTCCCACGGCAGGGTCATGATCGCAGCATAGCCAAGCGTAAACCCAAGCAGGTTCGCTCCGGCATCGCCGAGCATGCCCCTTCCCCGGACGTCCGTCCGGTATACCAAAAAACTGCCAATGCACACCGGCCATATTGAAAACAACGAACCTGCCCCCGTAAAGAGCAAGCCAAGCAGCGCAACCGATAGCACACCGGTGAAAAAAAACTTGAACGAACGCCCCGGGCGCACATCCAGCAAATTCAAGGCATTCGTCATCAGCATAAGCAAAATCAGTTGTCCCCCCATCCACCAGCTGGGGGTTTGCCCGCTTTGGACAGACAGCACCAGCCAGCCTGCGGCCGTCGCGATGCCTACCACTTTGACAGCCCCCATGGAGAAAGTTCGCGATTCCTTCCAATACCGGTAATGTCCTCTCAACCCTTTTACCTCTTTGCTCCCGATTAAATCGTCCGTCCAGCCAAGCATGAAAATGATGGTAGCAGCAAGCGTAAATATCCGATGATTCGTCTCCGGCAAGTTGATGAGCGGCAGCGAGCTTACTCCGACCCAATCATTTATCCGCAGCGCCGCTTGCAAAATAAGCTCCTGCAGCCATAGAAGCAGCCACAGCACGCTTCCCACTCCGCGGGGAACCTTATGCCCTGCATAGTTGGCCTCTACTTGACCGTGGCCCTCCAGGAACCTCTGAACGTGCGGCAGCAGCCACCGCCCTGCAACTGCAAGCAGGATCAGATCGAGGAGCGATCCGACGAATACCATACAGGCTTCCTCTCCCTCCAGCGAGATAGCAGCGTCATGCCGACCGCGGCAAACTGCTTGCCGCGGTGCACGAACCCGCGCCAATCCCGCCCCGTCTCCCGGTGCGTGATCGGCACATCCAGCTCAACGATGCGCAGGCCGCGCCGCGCCGCATCGATGGTCAGCGCGACTTCCACGCCGAAGCCGCGCTGAAGCTTCCCGAGCTCCCGCAGCCGGTCCGCGCGCACCGCGCGCTGGCCGGACAAGGGAGCTTCGGTCTCGTAGCCGCTGAGCCGGCGGATGCCGCGGCGGGCTAAGCCCTTCACCAAGCCGAAGCCTGCTTTGGTTCGGGATGGCGGCAGCTTCGCGATCGCCATGTCCGCTTCGCTCCGCAGCAGCGGCTCGATGAGCACGAGCGCCTCGCCGGCCGTAGCCTGCAGATCGGCGTCGAGAAAGAGCAGCAGATCGCCTCTGGCCTCGGCGATGCCCGACTGCATAGCCGCCCCTTTCCCGCAGCGGCGGCTGTGCTTGATCAGCTTGTCCGCCCAAGGCCAAGCGACATCATACGTGTTGTCCCTGCTGCCGTCGTCCACCACGATAATTTCAAACCTCATAGCCGGACTCCACAGCAGGTCCGCCTGTTCTTGCAAATAGCGAAGCGTATGCTCAATATGTCCCCCTTCATTCCAAGCTGGAATAATAATGGATAAGTACGGCTTCATCCTTCACCTCCAAGCTTCCACACCACATGAGCCACCCGCTTCACAATCCAGTGCAGCTGAAATAAGCCCAATGCGATAAAAAAAAGCGAGAGAAAAAGCGTTGTACTTGCCTCTTTCGTCCATCCCTCCCGCTTATACAAGAGGCCAATGCTCTTAATGTCTACGAGTCGCGCCCCAATTTTCATTCGCACAAGCAGCGTACTCCCCATGCCTGCTCTTCCTTTTTCCAGAAAATCAATCATATGCGTGCGCGCGCCAACTGTAACCAGCACTTCGCACCGTTTTTCATACGCCAATAAAAGCGCCGCATCCTCGCTTGTTCCAAAACACGGAAGCACGTGGGCTTGCAGTCCCAACGCATTCGTGCGTAATAGTCCCGGAGCTTCTCCATTGGCATACGCATGTACGACCAGCTCCGCGCCGCAGGCAAGCGCTCTATCCGTTACGCTATCCATATCGCCAATAATTAGATGTGGCCGGTAGCCGCATTCGAGCAGCGCATCAGCTCCCCCATCCACACCGATAAGAATCGGTTTGACTTCGGCGATATAAGCCTTGGCGGCAAGCAGGTCCTTTTTATACCCTTTTCCTCTGGAAACAATCAATACATGTTTATCCGCCAAATCCGTTTGAAGGTAGACCGGCGGCAGCGGCTCCATGATCGCGTGCATGTCACGCATAGCGTAAGTCAACGTGTTTTCGATAAATTGCTCCATCAGCTTCGTCGTCCGCTCATTGGCAAGCTGCTGCATGCCGAGCCACTTCTCACGTGTAAAAGAGTTGCAAGGAATCTCCCGTTCCCCCAATAAAATACGGTCCTCATAAATAGCTATTTCCGCGTTGGTCGTAAAGCATCCGAAGGCGGCTGCATCCGCTTCCCAAATCGGAATATGCTGCTGAAGAAGCATGAGGGGACCATGGGTCGGGTACGCGCCGCTCATCGTTTCCTCACAATTGATAACAGCTTTTACTTTCTGCTCGATAAGCTCTTGAGCGGCTACTTCATCAAGGTCACGATGCTGGAGAACGACAATGCGGCCAGGGGGTAAATCACGGAGCAGTACTTTCGTGATCGCCCCTACGCTAATCTTCCCTTTGCAGAGCGGCAGCGGCTTAGAGGAAAACAAGGACAGCGAGGACCAGTTCAAGATAGACACCGACTTTCCTTTCGTCTATAGATGAATGTATTTTGTCCTGCCCGGAGAAAATCTATGTATATTTTACCAAGCGAATGGCAAGCCTTGAGATTATATCCTTGTGGAAAGGAGAGACACCATCCATGGAGCTAAACATGAGTGCAGAGGAAGTGCTGGGCCAAATTGTGCAGCTTCACAACACAGGGGAATCGCTTACTAAAAAAAATGTGAAGAAACTGCATCCTGATCTGATGAAAAACGCCCTGTATTATTACCCAAGCTGGGAGCACGCCTTGCAAAAGACCGGAGTAGGCAATATTGTTCACTAAACATACATAGACCATACAAATGAAAAAGCTCCGAAGGCGTACAGCCTTCTCGGAGCTCTTTTTTTATTGCCGCTATTCGTCGATGACTTCCCATTCCACTTGGATCATCCGGTCCACCCAAGTACGGATTTTAATTTCAATCGCGCTTTCTATTTCCTCGTCTGTCATATCGCCAAGCTTATGTTCGGCAATTTCCAGCACATCGCGCTTAACAGTTTCCCCGCCAACTCCTAATTGAATGCTGATACGCAACTCGCTCACCCATTTCTGCCCATGCATCGTTATATTGATAAGAAAACTTTCCATTGCGGCCGACCTTCTGCCAATTTACAATAGAGCGTGTAAGCCATATTCCAAATGAAATGAGGAACGCCACATGTCCAAATCGCAAGCGCAAAAACTGCGGCAGCGCCAATTACGGGAAGGCAAGTCTGATCCCGCAACGCATCGTTTAAATTGGAACGGAGTGAATCCCGTCACGAAGAAGACCCCAAGTTTGAAGGAACTGCAAGCCAAACAACAAAATAAACATAAATCAAGGAATTCGAACCATTGGCATGGGGACGATTCCTTTTTTCATGAGGCTATTTGATGATAATGCCCTGCTCGGCCGCATATTGAATCAAGGCTTCTTTCTCATGGGAACGAAAGTTGTACTTGCAATCAAACCCGTTGAAAAACAACGTCCACTGGGAAACCTCCCCGCGCTCATCCACTGCCAACTCGGCAACGTACAAGGAATCAGGCTCATCCTCAAATTGCAGACCTATGTGGAGCTGCATCTGCCCATCCGTTATTTGCTGCTCACAATAATCGATAATCACGTCACAGGCCTCCTATTGAATAAAATCTTTTTTATTTATATAATATACTAACGCGCCCAAGCTAATAAAGATAAGGGCATGCTTTTAGGAGGAATTTCAAATGGCTTATGATCCGCAAGTAGTAGATGCAACAATTGTTAGTGATAATAAAAAAAATGGTCTGTTCGAAGTCGTTGTGTCGTTGAAAGACCGTAACAAATGCCGTCTATTCTTTGAAAGAGACTCCGAAACCGGCATCGGCAGAGTTACCGATCTGAATAGATTGATGAAAGAACCTTGCCCGATCTGCCGCAAAGATTACCTCTGCAACTGCCTAGACCGTTATAAAGAATCCATTGCAGATCAAGCGCTAACACTCATAAAATAAAACATGAAGCAAAATGGTTGGACAGGAGGTATCCTGACCAACCATTTTGCTTTATGTCCGCTTATACCGCTCGCAAGCGCGAATCCAATTGCTCACAATCCCCGGATTGGAGGCAAAATGCAGATGCGTATAGCCCGCTACAAGATTGCCTTTGGCATAACCCTCCGCATTCATGCCCCTTCGGCCCTGGGATTGAAAAGCAGCCGGTATCTCCGCTCCCTCTCTGGCTTGGAACGTGGAATAATGGAACTCATGACCACGCGCTTGATCTCCTGCTGCGAGCAAATAGTTGCCGTTGCTTGTTACTTCGCGGTATCCCAGCGCAGCTAACTTCTTCTGCATGGTTACCTTACCGGGAACAATGCCTGCCATGCTGTAGCTGTTTCCTGTTGTATCTACAATTTGCTCCGTTAAATACATGAAGCCGCCGCATTCTGCCAAAGTCGGCAGGCCATCCGCGATGCGGCTGCGAAAAGATGCCTTGACCTTCTCGTCTCTGCTTAGCCGTTCCGCAAACTCCTCCGGAAATCCGCCTCCAATATATAACCCGTCCGCATCGGCGGGGACCTCCTCACCGGCAAGCGGCGAGAAGAATACGCATTTTGCGCCTCCAGCTTCCAGCAGCTCCAGGTTTTCAGGATAATAGAAGTGAAAAGCGGCATCTTTGGCGACAGCAATCTTGACGCGCTTTGACGTTGATTCGGCAGCGCCGGCAAACAGCGCTTGACGACTTACAACAGGCGGCGCCACCGCCACATTAAGCAGCTGATCTAAATCCACATGAGCGGCCGCTTGATCGGCCAGCCTGTCAAAAAAAGGCTGCAGCCCGCCTCGCTCAATCGAAGGCACAAGCCCTAAGTGCCTCTCCGGAACTTCGATTCCCTCATCGCGCGGCATATATCCGAGGACAGGAATTCCGCACTCCTGCTCGATCGCCTGCTTCACCATCTTGTAGTGCCCTTCGCTGCCGGGTCGATTGGCAATGACCCCAACGATGTTGTCCTCTTGCCCGAATTGCTGAAAGCCCTTGACAATCGCTGCCGCGCTTCTTGCCATGCTCGCGACATTCACGATGAGGATGACCGGCGCGCCTAGAATGCGGCCAATATCCGCCGTACTCCCCTCATCGGACAGCGGATCTTTGCCATCGAACATGCCCATAACACCTTCGATAATCGAAATGTCGGAGGAGCTGCTGCCGCGAACAAACAGCTCTTTGACGCCTTCCCGGCCAACCATCCATGAACCCAAGTTGCGGGAAGGTCTCCCGGTCACGGCCGTATGGTAGGTCGGATCAATGTAATCGGGGCCGCACTTGAAGCCCTGCACCGATAGTCCCCGCCTTTGCAAGGCCGCCATAATTGCGATCGTTAACGTTGTTTTGCCGACGCCGCTGCCGGTTCCGGCAATAACGATTCTACGCTCCATATCGATCCCCCCGTCAAAGGCTTGCCACGCACTTATTCATAGATTGCCTTGTATAGCCCTTCTAGCAAACTTTGATAGCTGCTAGCCTCATATGATATCTCAGAGAATGAGACATGAATCACTTTGTTGCTTGTCTTGACTACAAAAAAGCTATCTTCCGAGCGTTCCGGATCGATATAAGTATAGCACTCTAGCAAGCCGCTTCCCGTTTTTTGACGTAAAAAATCGGTCGCTTCCGCACTAGCATTGGCATATTTAGGCATGGTTGTCTTCCTTTCAATTATACTACTATCATGCTGAAAAAGAGGCTGTTCCAGATAGATAACTGGAAATTCTCAGACTGCACAAAAGGCTATCCCACAAGTCATAACTATGACTGGGACAGCCTCCCTGTATAACCTTTTTTCATTATTATCGCGTCTTGTTCCTCTTTAGAGCCAGATAACCGCCTAGCAGCGTAACCGGGACAATGGCAATGAAGCCGACAAGCTCATACCATAATGGACCACCGGTGTTTCTTAACATCGCATCAAACCCGATCGCCGCGCCAATGACACCAATGCAAGCCGCATTAAAATATTCAGCTCGCTTTGCTACTCTAGCCGCAACATATCCGCCAAGGAAAGACCAGAACAGGCCTATAGCCATTAACAACAAGATCAGTCCTGTGTTCGAAAACAGTGCATTTACATCCTGCTCATTCACCGGTCTATTTCCAAAATATAAGCTGCCGAATACTGACGTCGATACGAGCGTCCCCAAATTATCAACGGCTACTCCGAGCAGCACGCCCAGAAAATGAAATTTTCTTCCACTTTTTTGCTCAACCATAAATTATTCTTCTCTCCTGATTCCTTATCTAGATCCCTACCCATCATAACATGCAGATAAGCCAGTATCCAGTTTCTGCTATCCCCCCGCTATTTCCACCAAGCTGCAGTCGGAATTTGCTCCGCATGAACAGTCACCGTTTGACCGATTTTCGGCGTTGCAATGCGGACATGATGCAGGCTTGCCGCTTTTGCGGCACGCTCCACCGGATCGAACCAGTCATGTACCGCTAAGGTGAATGCTGCCCAATGAATTGGAATAAGCAGCTTGCCTTTGACATCCATATGGGCTTGTACAGTTTCTTCAGGCTGCATATGAATATCCGCCCAACGCATGTCGTATTGTCCGCACTCCATCAACGTCACGTCGAAGGGGCCGTATTTCTGCCCAATCGCTTTGAAATGAGGCGAATACCCGCTGTCCCCACTGAAAAAAACACTTGACGCCATGCCTTTGATCACCCACGAGCACCATAGCGTAGCAGCGCGATCGGTCAAGCTTCTCCCCGAAAAATGCGTAGCAGGCGTACACGCAAATGTTAGGCCGTCATACGTAAACTCATCCCACCAATCGTACTCAGCGATCTTCTCGGGAGGGACTCCCCATCGCTCCAAGTGGCCTCCGACTCCAAGCGGGACCAGAAACTTATTGACTTTATGTTTTATCTTCATTATTGAGCCATAATCCAAATGATCGTAGTGATCATGAGACAACACGACGGCGTCGATGACAGGCAGCTGCGCAATCTCAAAAGGCAAACCGCCGCTGTATCTCCCCTTCCCGAACCAAGGAAATGGCGACGCTGCCCTGCCAAACATCGGATCAAGCAAGAGCGCTTTACCATCGATCATGACCAACGACGCCGAATGACCGAACCACGTAACTTGCGTTTGGGAATCCTTTTGCAAATTAGGGGCATCCATCGTTATCGGCTTTCTTGGACGACGGTTCGGGCTGCTCTTGGCGAAGTCCCGCAGGATGCTCAGCGTCGTTTTTAAGCCCATGTCCATCATTGTCGGCACTGGATTTTGAAACTTCCCTTGAACAAACTGCGGGGATCGGGATAAGGCCTGCTGCCTTACTTTGGAAGGTCTTCGCCCGAATACCGGATATGCGTACATAAATAGAACAATCACAACAGCAAGCCCTGCAATAATCATGAATGAGAGTAACAACTTCTTCGCAGCCTCCAAGCGTAACCTTACGGTAATTAATATGATTTGACTAGATGTATAACGTAAAACTACAGAGGTTGGTTCCAATTTTTTTATTCAATCGGGACACTAGCACAATCCCACATCTCGCCCAAGCAATATTGAAAACTAGTCATATGCTATCTCGAAACACAAACCAATTCTCTGTTGGAGGTTGATTAGTATGAGTTATGGAACTGGGTACACTTCTTCGGCAGCAATTTTGGTACTTTTCATTTTGTTGGTCATCATCACTAGCGCGTTTGTGTGGTAATTTAACCGTACGGAAGGACTACCTATCCGATAGGTAGTTCTTCCGCATTTGGAATTAATTCATATAATTCCTTTACTTCACACCCCATGGTGTCAGCAATAGATATCGCCGATTTCAGCGGCATCATTCTTTTATTTTCTATAAAATCGTTCAGCCTCTCCGGCTTATAGTGAAGGACATGGGCTAGTTCCTCCAACGTTAAACCCGAATTTTGCAAACGCTCTCTTAGCAAACATCTGCCTAGTTCATATTTCATTTCGGATATTTCCTCCAGCGATCGTCGTTGGTGTACATAGTAAAACCCAATAAACCAAAGCGGTTATTGGGTTCAACATCGCGATAAATTCGTTGTAGTACTACACGATTATTCCCTATTTCTTAGTAACCTATCCTTTATCGAAATATCGGGATAGTTATATTGGTGTATTACTTTTTGAAACTTAATGGATAAACGTTTGCTTTACCCGCTTTGACATTAGGAAGTAGCATACCCATAGTCCAGTCCAGATTACTCTGACTGATACACCTGTCATAAGAGAACTATGAACGACACTCTCATATGACATAAAAAAATTAACGCCAAATGGAATTAAATTTAGTATTTCTAAGACAACAATGACCTTTGGAGCATACTTTTTCTTTCTACTAATCAATACTAGAGTAGCTGTCAGACAAATTAAATGAACTACGTTGTATGAAGTTAAAAATATTAGTTGTTTCGTCCATTCAACGTTCAATATGCCAGCTCGGATTATTAGATAATACGAATAACAGATTTGCTTCACACCAAGGGCATTCCATCCTATGTGATTTCTTCAAGTTGTGACCTCACTCTCAATGTTAACGCCAGCCTTATTAGAAGCATTCTTGTATTTCTTAACGTCTCTAACATACAAAACAAAAGTATTTGCCAAAATATCTCCAATTCTTTTCTGGTCCTTTGTTATTAAGGCTGAAATTCCAGCAGGAACTCCTCCCAGTAGAATAGGGTTAACTTCTATTACCCTAAGCAGTGTTCTAATGATTCCCTTTACAATTCCAGGATTGTCAAAATCCTTTTTGACAACTTTGATTCTCATAATAAACTTACCAAAAGTATATCCTGTTAATCCCTCTAAAAGTATGTAATAGCAAAGAAAAATGATTAAAATAGTCCAGTTTTGAACTAGCTTATTCTCAAAAAATCGTGGCAATGAAAATATTAAGAGCGCCCAAACTATTAAGTCCAGTATTGTTGCTACCCATCTTGCACCTATAAAACTCTTAGGATACTTTCGTACTATGTCGCTTGCATTAACACACGTTTCCATGTTGATCTCCCCTTTTTCCCCTTCATGGTCTATTTAGAGATTGTTGAGGTTTGCATCTAAATAGTTACCTATAACCTCAATATACTTGTCACCTAACTTATCATGCGCCATGACAAAACAACCACTCCAATTATCCCATCCAATAGTTATCTTAATCCCATTCTTTACAAAATCCATAAATACTTGATCAATCCCATTGACAGTATTTGAATGAGTAAAATCAAACTTTTCAGCCACAGCATTAGCAATTTTATTGATAAATGTCGCTTCAGCATCAATAATTTCATATGAATTGCAGCCATTAGCGGTTTTATAAAACTTCCCCTCCAAATTCTTCATTAAATCATCTCTTTCAGATTGAATGAAAATGCTCTTTGATTAAATCACTTATTTCTTATCTGCTACTATCCTTACATTTATGCTTTATAT
>NZ_JBYTBS010000054.1:0-50149 GCF_058789495.1 Paenibacillus sp. FW126-R14
ATTCATTTATATTACAGATTTTATTAGATTTTTAGGGTTAAAAATACCTCCTAATTCTAAAATATTTATATTAAATTATATTTTTGGAATAATTCTAGATGGATTTTTTATCATACTGCTAATTTGGCTTTGGAAGAAGAAGAGAGTACTATTTTGGTTGTTTTTTATTATTCATTTCATTTGGGCTTTTCATTTGTACGAGCTTGTAACTAGCATTAATGAACCAATTAAAATAAAGTTGTAGGACTGGTCGCGGTCATTAAGGTAAAGGGACACTTTACTTCAAAAGAGATCACCAGATGCCGTACAGTCAGTAGATCTCTATCTTGTTGGAATAAAGGGTAGGGTACTTGCAATGAACATGCAGAATGAACCATGTAATGAGAATTTTTCATCGTTGCAAGAATTATTCTCGAGAGAGCAATATAATGGTATTGCTCTCTCGAGAATAATTGTTCGGTGACAAGAACATTTTCTCATTAGAGGCCGCGTAAATCGCGGCTTTTTGACGCAAAGGAGACTATCAATTGAAAAAACTTTGTTTATTATTCATTTTAATAACATCACTTTTTTTAAATGCTTGTACCAACAAAATCGAACCTAAGCAATCTCCATTAGCGGAAACTAATAGATCCAGTTCAGCAGAACTTATGGGTTATATTACCAAGATTGAAAATCAAAGAGCCTTAGTGGTTAGTTCGATAAGTAGAGAAATAAATCAAACGAGAAAAGAGTTCTACGATGCGATTTGGGTTTCAAATATGCCCCAAGATGTAGAGGTTGGACAACACGTTAATGTTTGGTTTGAAGGTGCCATAGCAACCTCTTACCCTGCTCAAGGAAAAGCTTCGAAGGTCACCATAACCAAAATACAAAAACCTGAAAAAGCAATCCTGTCTCAAGACGAAGTAATACGCAAAGCATTGTTAAACAAGGATATTTCAAGTATCAACATCTTTGTTATCAATGAAGTAGTTTATGATGAAAAATCAGCGGTTTGGACTATTCGATACAAAAGTGCAATTATTACGGATAGTTCAATTGAAGAACATAGTGTGCAAATTCTAGATAAATAACATTAATCTTACGTAGAACGAGAGTTGAATAATAACATGAAAAGGCAGCCAGCCCAGGTGGTTGGGTTGCCTTTTTTCAAGTAACGGGAGGATATCGCAATAGAGCAAATCGTGTAGTTAGCAAGCGAGTAAAAAGGTGAAAACATAACTCTGTAGTGGGAGTGTGAAATATGAAAAAAATATTATTGGTTTGTATTATGATAATGTTGATGCTAGCATCGGCTTGTGGAAATGTTGAAATGACATCAAGTCCAAATACTTCTAGTGAGCCTAAACCTGAAAAGGATGAGTCTATTATTCCAAAAAACACATCCGAATATTGCACTGTAGAACGTATAAATTTGGATAACGAAACCGAAAAATATTTCTATGGAACTTGGAAAGTTGAGAAGCTTTTAGGATTTGCAAATTCATATAATGATGCTTCTGAATATCCAACAGGGCAAAAATTTATTGGAGATGAAATTATAATCGAAAAAGACTTTTTTTCATCAAAAGGACTAAAAAACTATAAGAAATATCAATATGAGCTGAAAAAACCATTGTATGAGATTACAGCGACATGCTATAACTCTGACTCTTTTTATAGATTTTATAAAATAGATATCCCAGACTTAAATATAAATGATGTAGTAAAAGCAATAGTTATAAGTGACCCTTCAACAAAACAAAGCATACCTGTAAGTGTAAGTTTTTTTGTTGTTAATAACGATAGGCTTATCTTGTTATCTGAGGCAACCATTTTTGAGCTTAAAAAAATTACTGATTAAATTAAGGTTATGTCATAAGTTCTGTGCTAATAGAGTAGAAAATATCCAGGAAGGTAAGAATATTCTCATAATTAAATATATATATTGAGGGAGCTTGAGTTTCTTTGTGTAATAAGAATTGCTGGTACATTTTAAATTGGCATAAATATATAGTTTTACGCCAATGCTGCTATTGGACAGTTATTTGCAATAGCATACACATAATGATCTCAAACAATAGAGCGATGGTCGGTGCCACTAAGTGCATAACCAGCGCTCTGAACCTGTACCAACAATTTCGCGAATGTACCTCAGTTTGGACTACGAACCTTTCTAAATACCCGAATGAATAATATTCCTTAACTGGATAACCAGACTTTTAAGCTCCTTCTCTCTTTCCAAATAGTATAGCGAAGCTTGTAACAACGGGAAATTCGGTTCCGCTTTTATAACCTCCGTCTGGATAAAATGACAAAGCTTTCTCAGCTCCGAACGATGTTCGGCGCCGGAGGGAAGAGCGTTTAGGGCAGAAATCATCTCCCTGAACAGTTCGGTTAGAATCTGCTCTTTTTCCCCTTGGCGGTTCTCGAGCCCCCAGTTTAAATACCTTTCGAACGAAACTTGTTTCAGTAGAGGCTTCAGATCGGAAGCTTTCATATGCTTAACGAGCACATTGAGCTTGTCCAAAATGAACTTTGCCGTTTCCTCGAGCGATAATGACTTTTCTTCATAAACAATCCAAAATAGATACTCCTTCAGAATAGCTCGATAGATAGAGACTAAATCCCACAGGTACGGATGGATTTCTTCGCCGTACACATGCAGCAAGCACTCACTATGCCATCGAATGAGCCGCCCCCTAACCTTGTGTCTAAGCGGTTGGAACTTAGGATCCTGTTGGATGGGAAGCTCCGTGAATTCGATCAGAATATGCTTGTACTCTATAAAATAACGGAATCGCAGAATAATCTGCTGCACAAATTGATCTTCCGGCGAAAGTCCAGGAAGGCGCGTCAGCTAATCGACTTGATCAAAATAGTCGTTATGGCATTGATCAAACACCATGCTGAATAGGTCTTCCTTGGAAGGGAAGAATTTATATACGGATCCTTTTGCAATACCGCAATCCTCGGCAATATCCTGAATCGTCGTCGCAAGGAACCCCCGTTCCTTAAAAAGCTTGGTCGCCGATTTTACAACCTCTTCCTTTGTCACACTCATTAACAAAATCTCCCCACTTGACGAATCATGAACAATGGTACAAAATTTAAAACATCGAGTCAAATGAACTTAAGTTTAAATTATAAAACTATAAGTCATATTTTAAGGATGAGGAGAACATACGGAATGGAAAAATTATTGGATCCACAAAAAGCAGCGTTGGTTGTCATCGATTTGCAAAAATGGCTAGGCAATCAATATGCCCCTTATTCCGCCGAGCAGGTGATATCTAAAGCTGCCGACTTGGCAAATGCTTTCCGTGAGCAAGGCTCGATGGTTGCCCTAGTCCGGGTATCTAGCAAGGATCTGAAGGATATCCCAAGACCGAAGTTGGATTCACCAGCGCCACCACTGAATCTGCCTGAGGGATGGGATGAAATCGTCCCGGAAATGCGGGTCACCGAGACAGACCATATCATCACCAAGAAGCAATGGGGAGCTTTTTACGGAACGGAGCTCGACCTGCAGTTGCGCCGCCGTGGAATCGACACCATTGTCTTATGTGGCATTGCTACCGGGCTTGGTGTGGACACCACCGCGCGAGAAGCGTTTATGCATGGGTACCAGTTGATTTTGGCAATCGATGCCATGACTGGGTTTTCTCAAGCCGAACACGATTACGTGAAAGATTTTATTTTTCCACGCATCGGTCGTACTCGGACAACAAATGAAATCATCTCCGCCCTTGCTGAAGCTTAAACCTAATAAGACGTGCCCTTTGATCTATCACCACTGGATCAAGGGGTAATCCGCACAGTATCAACAAGACGAAGATGAACTTCAGGGAAAAGGTTTGGGAAGGAATTTAAGGGCATAGACCAGCATGACATGGGGAGGGCAAATTCCAAGGATGAATTTATGCATTTATCTTTTGGGGTACCCAGATCTCGTGCAGGGGGAAATGAATTTGCAGTGCCAGCTAGTGATCAATGGAATATATTGTGGAAACCCAAGTGGTTATCAGGATCCAAGGCGGGATGAACTCGAGAAAGGCACCAATTTAAAAACAACGCGGTTGCTAGCATGAAACGACAGCCGCGTTGTGCTAACGGGCAGATTACTTCCGATATGTGTTAATGTGAAGATGGCACCTATTAGTAGAGAATGAGGTAACCTATTTGAAATATATCGAGGTTGGTATAGGGAATACGTGGATCGTACGTACGGAAGTAGAGCTTGCTGATGGGTCAGAGTACGAGCAAAAGGGTATTATTAAACCTATTATTCCTCACTCCATCTATTTTAGAGTTTGGTTAGGTAAAACAGTGTTCATTTGGGACTCAGTTGAAGGTTTAAAAAGAATGAAAAAGCCACGGAACGCTTTTAAGCTTATCTTTGGATTAACAAGTTATCTAAGTGAAGGTGAATCTCGGAGTTAGACTAACGTATAACGATAGCGCAATAACCAGTTCCAAAAAGGAATAAAAATACAGGGTTTGCTGATTTAATTATTGAGGGAAATCACTTGGTTAACTGATGAATATTAAAAACTCATGATTGATTACTTCCTGCTTTAGTACCCGTTCGAACTAATGTACTATAGATACCAGTTATTAGTTTGCCCATGGTTGGTGATTTGGAATAAAAATTAATATAGGTCCGTTTTATTTTGAATGGGATAATTAAAAAAACTATAGAGAAAACGTTTCGGCTAGGTTCATTACGCTAACGGAGGCTGTAAAATTCTTTGTATAAACTCTCAACCCTCCAATAGTTGATGTGTATCCAATTGAAAAGTGGTTGAAGGGACTCAGTAAAATCTATCAGATTAAAATTGCAATAGCTCTGGATCTAGAATAACCGTGCCTGTCCCCAGCTTTCTGTCCAAAGATGCCATAGATATGCTTCTGTAAGAAAAGCGATTAGTATAATAATAAAAAACTTATATTGACTTAGGATAAGCGCAATAAAAAGAATAATAATCGGCAGGTAATAAAGATATATACTTGTGAGAATTTCTTCATATTCACTTAAAGAAGCGATACTTAAAATAAGAATGAGATAAGCAAAGATGAGATATACAACACCAAGTATTACACCAGCAAGTACACCGAATATTAACGTTGTTAAGTATCCAAGTATCTTCATATGCGCGACCTCGCTTTCTGTAAATCAAGTATATATAACCAGTGAGTTATTTATCAGTACTAACTTTATATAGTACCTTGATGTTTTTGTAAGAGGACAAGAACATATATGCATAAGAAGCCGCGTTTTACGCGGTCTTTTATTTTTATGGATACAATTTCTTGTCCTTTTCCTACTGGGAGGCAGGCGGACGTATTTTTGTGGCGAAGTGTTGCTGGGATGTTGCAAGGCTTGACTTTACGGCAGGAAGCGTAATCCTAATGGTGATCCAACATTAGGATTAGAGAAGATAAGTATTAGAGCATGTGATGTTGCTTTGCTTTCGTTTGATGAATCTTAGTTAAAAAACAAGAAAAAAAACATCTATACCAAGTAGATTAATGACTTCTGCATTCGACGCTGGGAAAGAATACCATTTAACGGAACTAGGAAAATGGTTTGTACACTATACAATGAATGAAGTTGTGCCAATTGAAGCAACATAGGGACACAATCATATGGCAAGATTTTAAAGGGAGCCCAGTGCTAAAAATATAAATACTGGCCCCTTTTATTTCAAGTGGGATAACGATAAGAGAGTGATAAATAATACTTTCGGAACAGCAGGAATTCAATGATTTACTTGGTTACAGGGAGCATTGCTCGCCGCAAGTAGCGATTTCGGGGTTAACCTCCCTCGGTATGATCTAATTTCCTCACGCAAGCTCGTCTATTCGCAGGATTTCATCCTTTAGGTTTCGATGCTGAATGAAAAGGAGCGAGATCTATTTAGGGTGTTTCGTTAAAAAGGCATGCGGGAATAGAGGTGGAGTTGAATCACCCAGTTCATTCCAAATACTGCACGTATTCTCCACGGTGCCCTTAGCGATTTTCACTCCCATGTCTCGACGGGTCTATAGCCCTTTCATTCCTTCGTCACATCTATCCAAGGGGTGGAGGTCGGTCTTTCTAACGGAATGGGTCTGAGCCCTTTTGTTTAACGTATCCCGATACTCCTTGCTTTCTTTTGTCTCCTGCGAATACGCCAACTTGCGTGAGATGAGATTTAGTTTTAAGCTGCTAGCGCAGAGATTTTGTTTGGATTGTAGCCTTCGGCACTATGAACCACTCCGACTAAGAGCCGAGCTAACTTTCCACATAACTTCATGATAGATTTCATCTTTTTGAGCTTTTTCACTTCAACATTATGGTGATGTAAGGCTTTATACTCTTTGTTATTCATAACCATGCTCATCGTGATTAAATAGAGAAAGTGTCGCAGTCGTGGACGGCCACGTTTACTAAGCGTCAATTGTCCTTTCCATTTACCTGAGCTTGCTTCAGTTATATTGAGACCTGCGTGGTGGAGCAAGGCATTTCCTTGTGCGTAACCTCGAAGATCTCCACTTTGTTGCTAAGTCATGTTCCTCAAGAAGCTGCTCCAAATGGAGCCTGTAAGCGTTTGAAGCTTGTTTGGAACCAATGGTTTTCTTGGCGAGATCGACGAGAAGATGGGCTCTACGCACACCAGAATGCCGCTTCATGGAAGTCTGCCATCCCTTAATGACATCGTCAGGATTCAGTTTACAAAGGTCGGATGGGAGCGGAAAAAGCCGAAGCGTTAACAATGCCCCCTTGCAAGTTAAAATCTTAAAGACATGTCTGAGTTCCGGAAAAACAATGTCGACCCAGCGGTGGATCTGGTTGACGGTACTTACGAGTCTTTTAACGACAGTTTCGCGGTTAGCCATGAGAGTTCGTAACTCTTCATACTCAGACGAGTGGAAACGGACAGGGGAGTAGTAGCCGTTTTTCACCATGTCGGCAATAACTAATGCATCTTTCTTGTCGCTTTTAGAGCGAGTATTGCCGCGGTTTTCCTTATTCTTTTTAACAAGGTGAGGATTAACAAGTACGGCTTCAATAGCTTTGTTTTTGAGCCACCCGGCAAGGCTTAGCCAGTAATGGCCAGTCGGTTCCATACCAACGATAACCTGAGATAATTTAAATGAAGCTAGCAAGTCGCGAATCCAACGGTCGAGGGACTTGAAACCATCTTCGTCGTTGCTAAACACTAAAGGATTACCAAGAGCGACACCTCGAAAGTTAACCGCTCTGGCAACGTGGGCCTCCTGAGCAATGTCTACACCAACAACAATATGATGAAAGGTAATGTTTTCAATGAGTTGATTTTGCTTATCTTGTGATTTAAACTTCATAGTAGAGCGTCCTCCTGGATGATGGAATTAAAGGGCTTTTGACCCGTTGCGTACTTCCATCTTACCGAGGCGCTCGTTTTTTTACAAAGCTGAAATTTATCCATCTACAGGAATCTAACGGATAACGATAGCCTATTAAATTATTGTATAGCGATTTTATCCTTTTCTTAATTGACTTGAAAGTCATCTATTTGTCAAGCAATAGAGCGGTAGTTCTCAAAATCCCCGTAACAAAAAAACGCTAACGCTTGGATCTCCAAGTGATTAGCGTTCTTTAAAAGCTGAATAACATGGACTCACACGTTCTTAGACGCCTTCCATCAGAAAATGAAATAACCGATCGGCATCTTCCGGCTCGTGCGCGACGATTTCAAGTTCTAAATCCAGATTTCTGACTTCTTTAAATAACTTGCTTAACCCCACGTACTGACTCAATTTTGACTTTAAATTTAATCGGTCCCCGTCCTTGCTGACGAGTTCAACTGTCCCTTTGCACTGGTCCAAAACTTCAAGAAAACCTTCTACATTTTTCAAATGATAAATTTTCATCCTGTCACTCCTTCTGTCACTCCTTCGCATGAGGTTTGGAAAATGGTTGGCTCGATGCGGATCTGACTTCTTATATTTCTGTAAAAAGGAGTGAATAACCTTCTCCGAACAAGCCTGCCGTTCATTTTTGTAAGCAGACGCATACGACTAGTTTTATCAAGAACCAGCACACTTAAACATCCGTTCCCTGTTGATTTATTCAATCAAATATCAAATTTTTTATAAGTCTTCACGCTTAACTACAGGCGGCAGCCACAAAATCATACAATAGCTGTCCATGTAGCCAACCATCATTTAAAGGAATTTCTTTAAAAGAACAGGAAAGTTTAATCAAATACAAGAATAATCAATAATGGTCGTTTCTACACTAGATAAAATATTCTAGAGGAGAAGTCCAATGAAACCAAGTACGCAGGAACTAGCTGAAATTGGTACTAACTTAGGGATAGATATAGTTAATGTGGGGAAATTTGTGTCATTAGACAAGGAGATTGACGACTGACTGTGTATACTGAAAATAAAGTTTTAGACTGAGAAATATAGTGCTAGACTGAGAAAATAAAGTATTAGACTCACGCGGCGGCGCTCAACTAACGGGCAGATTAGTTCAAACAAAAAGGGTATTGTTAGAGGGAGTTTAATAGAGAAGAAATGGAAATTCAATGATTCGGAGAACACGGCAGTATTATCAATAAGAGAAGTTGTATTTAATAAAATTCCAATATTAGTTGTTCACTTGTGATTCCATATTGAAAAATCACACCGAATTTTAACAGGGTTTTAATAAAGTTGTTCGATGGCGCTCCATGTCTTCGGCACCACGGATGCCACATAGATGTTCCCAGCCAAGGCATATTTCTGCGCCACCCGCAGTACCTCATCTGCGGTCACCGCCTCTACATTGGCTACGAAAGCATCAACATCAAACTCCAGTCCATACAGTGTACTATAACTCAGAGAATCATTTTGAGTGAGCACATCATCCATACCGATTACCAGCTGTCCGGTCAAACAGGCAATGGCGCGGCGGAGCTCCGCAGCACTGACGAGACTTGTCTCCAGATCCGCCAGGTGGTTAAACAGAATCTTTCTTGCCTCGTTTACGTACGTTGCCGGCAGTCCCATATATCCCAAAAGGTAGCCGTGATCATGAAAAGACTCGTAATCCACATCGACTGCATACGCGAGTCCCTTTTCTTCACGAATCTCATCATACAAACGAGAAGACGCATTTCCATGAGCTCCTAAAATCGTGGCAATAACTTCAAGCGCCGGCTCATCGCCGCTCCCGTAACCTGCTACCGGAATTGCCCATGAAATATGCGCCTGTTTGACGCTGCGTTTGACAACCGCCTCTTTTTGCTGCAGATCATATTCACGCCTCTCCTGCTCGGCACGATCCTTCGGCTGATGAACTTTTAGGCGTTCCAAATAGGAGAGCACCGCAAATTCATCAAAATTGCCCGTCGCTACAAAGATCACAGCGCCTGTGTGATAGTGCGCGTTATAAAACTGAAGGAGATGTGAGCGCTGGATCTTCCGCACGCTTTTCTTAGTACCCAGAAGCGAGCTTCGCTTCAACAGACCTTCGAGCACCTCGCCGGAAACCGAAGAGGGTTGATCGGCATACATATGAATTTCTTCGATGATGACCTGCTTTTCTTTTTCGATTTCTTCTTCCGGGAGCGCCGGTTGCCAAAAAAAGTCCGATAGAAGGTCCAGCGCCTCCATGCCGTACTTGCTTTGCACCTGGATGTAGTACTTGGTTTCATCCTCCGAGGTATAGGCATTGGGAAGCGTGCCGAGGTCCGCGGCGTCCTGGTTAATCTTCTTTGCCGTTTTCGTGGCGCTGCCTTTAAAGAGCATATGTTCGAGAAAATGAGCAGTCCCGGCAGGGACGCCTACTTCCATGTTGCATCCTGCTTTAATCGCGTAGGCAAAAACCGCACTGCGCGAAGACGAATCTGGCTTCAGCACGACTTGTAAATGATTTTTTAATGTCATGATCTCCATGCGCAGATCCCCCTTTACTTTTTGCATTATGAATTTTCCGGAGGGAACCTTCGTAGTTGGCTTCCGTGCTAATATATATCTATATTACACTATTTTGGCTCATACCTGTAGGAGCGTTGGTATGTTCGAGTCGAATGAGGAAATCAGGATCATGCACTCTTCAATATAGATGTTACAAACGCTGAGGATAAGGAACTACTCGAAATATTAGAGTCTGTATTAATAAATTATACCTTGAAACAGGACAATTGATTGAGGATATTACTAAGTGTTATAAAGGAAGGATTCATGAATTCCAAACTGATTATGAGCGTTTTTGGGTTATTTAAAGATATGCTGAAGTTATCAGGAGAGTGCTTGTCCGTTATAGGGCATTTGTAAATGATGAATTAGAGCAATCAACGGACTGCTTTATTATCCTTAAGGATACGAGAACTCCATGAAACCAGGCGGCAGCGCAGCCTATTAAGCTAAAGGGCAGGTTACTTCCAATTGAAGGGATTTCCTGTAACAATGTAGAAATACCAATTACTACAAGATACTTGGGGGAAGAAAATGTCGGTTAAAAATGAGTGCGGATTATATACAATGTGTTTAGTGCAATATGAGGATAAGATCCTACTAATAAATCGTGCCAAAAAACAATTATAGATATATGGTCTTCAATTATCTGGTTACAAAATTTGAAGGGGAATTACTTACGAATCCACCTGAAGGAGAGTTGCGCTGGGTTGATATTAGTGATGCTACAAACTTACCGATGCAGCCGTGGTTTAAACGTAGATTACCCCTATTTTTCGAAAAGGGAACATTTGAGATATCCGTCGTATGGGATGAGGATAGTAAAAGGTCAATTGAAGATAAGCTCAGATTACTCGGTTAGTATAAATGAACTAACGAAGAACAATTGTAAATCTCATAAATAGGAGTGATTTGTTTTGTATCCACCATCTCATCGATTAGCAACTGGAGTAATCATTAGAAATGGTGACGCCATTCTACTAGTAAAGGGAAATAATAACCGTTGGAGTTTGCCAAAAGGCGGTACCCACGAACGAGAGGTCTTTTCAGAAGCAGCGATCAGAGAAGCAAAAGAGGAAACAGGTCTTAATGTGAAACTAAATGATGTAGCATTTGTAACGGAGTTTAAAAGGTCTGACTGGGGGCAGTATCTTCAAGTTTATTATTCAGCTGATATTATTGATGGAAATATTACTGTCAACAATGACCCTGATAATGAGATAAGCGAAGTAAGCTTTGTTCCTATCAAGGAACTTGATGCATATTTGAATTTCCGGCCTCAAGTCCTGCCATTAAAAGATTGGATTAAAAATAAAGTGACCCAATACCATTTTTTTGACTTAGACGTGGAAAGTATTGAAGTGATAACTATTAACTGAGACCCGATTAGGATGGCAAGCTCGCTCAAGAAAGAGATTGACTAAGCTCTAACGGGGAACAGTTCAAAAAGGACCTGACGGCAGTTGGCATATGATTGGCTGCCGTTGCCCGTTGAATTAACGGCGAGATAGTTTAACCAATTATCGAATATTTCAATTATAGTGGAACTTATAAGGTTATAGCGTGAGGTGAAATATGATTCGGGGAGTAATTATTGAAGGATTGTCTACCACAGGAAAAACATCAGTATTTTCTTCAATAAAGAGATTACATAGCCAAACAAACAATGATGAAAAGACTTTAATTGCAATAAGTGAACACTATTCGCAAGTTTTGCATTCATACCATGGTATATTAAGATCCATGAACAAGGATGAACATATTCAGCTTTTAAATCGTCATGTTGATTATCTTGAGCAGCAATTCGAATGGATGGATTCACTTGGTCATACGAAACCATCCAAAGGTGTATTTTTTCTTTTAGAGAGGTTCAATGTAAATCATCGAGCGGCCTTTATAAATTCTGCAGAAATTGAAATGATGGAAAAACGTTTATCAAGGCTGAATGCACATTGTGTGCTTTTAACCTTATCCCAAGATGTTGTTGAGTCTAGATATATTGAAAGTCGGGGCGAAGCTTGGAAATCCTTCGTAATGAAAAACCACTCCACAGTAACAGAGGCATGTCAGAAGTTTTTAGAGGATCAGGAAAAGCTTCGTATGTGTACTAAACAATCGCTTATCCCCACATTAGAGATAAACACCGATAAAGCAGACTGGGATTCTTATGCAAAACAAATACTCATGGGATTAAACTAATTTTAAATATTGTGGGTGAAGTTGAAACAAGTCTGGGATACAAATTACCAAAAAGCTATATAGAATTATTAGGCATTCAGAATGGTGGGGAATTACATAAAAACGTAATTCAATTTGAAAAGAAAACCGGCACAAAATCTGTTTGCACGGGTAGGTTTTATCCTTTAGATAAAGTAGCAATTAACTTCCAGGAACATATAAACATAATTGAAGAGCAGTTAGCTTTTAGCGATCATAATAGAGATATCTATCAATCGTATAAAATGATTTTACCTATCAGTGTTGAGAATCATGGTTATTTGTGTTTGGACTATAGAAATTCGATAACAGATCCATCAGTTGTGTACTTTTATGATGAAGATCTTGTAGACTATTACATCGCATCAAGCTTTGATGATTTTCTGGAAAAATTATTTTCTCTCGATTTAATGTAGGACACGGATAGTTGTGCTAACGGATAACGTTAGCATAATAACCAGGGAGTAGATCGCCGTGGCAAGCAGCTGTTCCTTTCTTTTTTAGGTAACAGCCAGTTATGCCTAAAAAGTTGTTCATAGTGCAATTTGAATATGGAAAACTAAGAATTCTACCTCTGCAAATCCTGGGAAAAGAAAATGACTTATTGATTTAACCAAATTGAAATGAGGTACGAGCAATGAGTAAGCCTGAAAATTACTTTTCTGATGAAGAAATCGAAGAAATTGAAGCACTTCATGATGGAACTGAGGCAATGAGTGTTAACGGCGAACAAATCATTTGTTTTAGAATTTTACATGGTTTGGTACAAAAGAAAATTAAAATTACGGATGTTTCTAGAATTGAATTATTGACTGCTTACGCTCAATTAAAGGGTATTATAAATACATTTGATTCGTGGGGATTTGTTGATACAAATCTTTTAGAAGTAATTGTTAACAAAGCCAAAGGACTATTTTTAAGCGAACTAGAAAAGCGTTAAAGTAAATAGATTTATCCCTTGATCGGCGCTCATGCCTTTTAACTTTAAATCAAGCCACCTTGCGATTGCTAGGTGGTTCTTTTTTGCGCCACTGTATCGTATAGTAATAGCACTTAGTGAGTGTATAAATAGATACGGAATGCTGCCGGGTGACAAGCACTTTATCCCATTCCCGACGGAGGGCAGGGAGGAATTTTGACCAACTGATTAAGCTAACTGTCAGTAGAGCGTGGGTGAAGTTTTTGTTCCATCGACGGAATATGAATGAAATTTGAAGCAATACGAAACTCGATAAATACCAACATATGGTATAATTGAGTGACAGTTAAACGTTAATGAAAGAATGATTTTATAGAAAGTGAGGGTTTAATTATGTACGAATATCATGGATGGGCGACTATTAGAGAAACTGCGACATGTGATGAAGAAGATAACATGGAAAAGATAGTCATAAATATAAAAGAATATATAAATAATCTCAATTGGTGTAACGGTATTCTTGACCTACACGTAGTGAATGGGGACTATCAGCTAATTATTGCAGGCTTAACTAATCATAAAGGACATGAAGCTAAAGAATTATTCATGCTATATAACTATATCGCAAAAGAAACACCTGGTTCATATGGGCTTTTATATATTTGGGACGATGAAGATAAGGATGGTTTTTCTAACAAGTTTCAAGTGCATGTATTAGTTCGTGGACAAGTAAAGCTTCAAGAAGACCCTTTTTTATCGCCATGCATTCCAGTAATTGAAGATAAATGGGTTTAAGGTCAGATATTTCATGGTGGCCAAGTCTAAATGCTCATTACGCTAACGGATAACGATAGTTAAACAGTGAAGGGCTGCCGCGTGGCAGCCCTTCGCCCCGTTAAGGGGCAGTTTTCTATGGGACGTAATGTTCACAAGAGGAATTCCTCTGTCTATGCAGAATAGACACTGTGTGTAAGTAATCGAACATGGTCATAGACAGGGAGTGGAGTATTAATGATTTTTAAGATACCTAATATCTCACTTGGAGAATTCGGTTATGAGGGTACCATAACATTAGATGCTTGGGACGGATTTTTGACTAGAAAGAACGGGGTGTATGGATTGGACTTTGGCGGTGATATGATTGTTCAAAATCCAAAAATAGAAGAAGAACACGTTGCAACATATCATTATCTTATTGAGAACCAAACAGCCATTAGAGAATCTATTTTAGAAATATTACTGAATAATTATAAAGATCTGCAGGACCAATATGGCTATGAAGGTAATGAGGCAGAGGATTATATGCCGGATGTAACTGAGAAAAATGGCTTTAGATCAATTATTGGATTGTTGAATGTCCATATCATGAATGTCTATAAAGATGGATTAGCATACTTCGGGCTAGAATTTGAATGTACTTGGGATGAGGAACACGGTTTTGGTGTAATGATGTATAAGGATCGAGTAGTTGAAATTGGTGGGACAGATAAGTCATGTTTGACATGGGTTGCCGATAGGGATAAGAAATGAAAAACGGTTATTGCGCTAATGCAGAACGAACGATAACACAAATAAACAGGGAGCAGATTGCCTCGGCAGCTGCTCCCTGTTTTCATTAAAGTAACGGGCAGCATAGTAAACTGATTTTAAAAATAAGAAACAGAGGTTTATAAAACGGAAATGCTGATAAAAACTCCACTCATTGAACTCATAACGTGCAGGAATCTATCCCATACAATGCGAAATTAAAATGGTTATGTTCGAACGACCAACCAAACTGTGTGGATTGCTGAGCATTTCAGAAAAGGTCGGGGAGAATATACTATGAGGATCTTGGCATTATGTCTTATATTAGCAATACTAACTGGATGTGATCAGTCGGGCCAGCACAACCAGCTCTCACAAACATCCGATTCGACTCAGGCTCCATCTACATCTTCAACAACTATTCCCCTAATAGCCTCTCCAGCAGTAACATCGCAAGCCATGTCATCGCAGTCACCTATAATTAGCGACGCATCGGTCGAGGAAATTGCGGACCAGTCGTTTAATGTTGAGTTGGAGTCGTGGGGAAAGGTTCGTTTTGTTTCCGCTAAAGTTGTAAATGCAGACGGGCATAAAGACCTTTTGCTTTGCTTAAAGGATGCTAGCGGTAACACCTTATATACTTTCCCACAGCCGAGGCTCGTCGCGACGTGGAATTTTGAATCCGTAAAAGCGATTTCCTTTAAAGATGTGGATGGGGACGGCAAGCAGGACGTGATCTTGCTCGCGGATTACGTTACCGGAAAAAATCCGGTTGGGAGCGCCACAATCATTGCCCCATCGATTTTTATTCAGAAGGACAAAAGCTTTCTGTCGGATTTTGATAAAGATAATAGGCTAAACTCTTCCGGAAAGATAACGACGGTTAGCGACGTTGTGACATTCTTAAAAGCGAAGGCAGACGCTACCAAGACAATAACGGATTCCGAAAATAACATGACCTTAGAGGAAGTAAACCGGAACCTATGTTCTAAGGTGCTTGCTACCAACATGTCTGAGGATGAAATTATTAATACGTATAACAATGAATATTCAAAGCGCAAGCTGGATGGCTCCGAATACGGTCAGGATAAAATGTTTTACTATATCGGCGAGTGCTTTCAACAGGAAACGAATAAATTGATTGAAAGTCGTAGCAATCTAAAGGCTCAAGCAGATGCTATTTATAAAACAGTTACTCAAGCTATTTCAGACCTGTCCCGTATCGATTATATCCGTAACAGCGGCGGTACCATGTGGTCTCACGATGGACATAGGACAATTGGACTCTACGGGTATCGCATGAACGCGTATGTAAAAATGAAACTAAATGAACCTGCGTCTGCTCCCCAAAAATATGATGTGCTCGCCAAAAAGCTTGATTCCTACTTGGAAGAATTAAAGGATCAAGGTGTTAAGGGTTTAGTGGATCTACAAGATGCTCAAAAGGTTAAAGAAGCACAGGGGAAATTCGATTCCGAGTTTCCGAATCTTAAAATCACAATTCAGAAGTTTGAAGAGTTAACCTCCGATAAAGACAATGCATGCATATATCTATTGCAGCTTCTCGTGGACCGTTTGGGAGCTTCGATTGATGAAGCGAAGAGTCAGAGATAAAAATGGCGCAGCATTGAACTAATGGGACACGATAGCTCAATAAAATAAATACGAGAGAATACTGTAAGTATTTTGATTTGCAGCATTCTCAGTTAAGAGCGGAGGGAAACATGTTTTCCTGGATAAAAGAAATCAACAAAGAAGATATGTTCGGAATTGACGATGAAAACGCAATACCAATCCATGTGCCTTTTAATATTGAAAAGTTAGATGTTAAAGAATCTATTTATAATATGACTGTCTTTGCTCAATTTCTTAACGCATCTAGTGTCCTGTTGCCAGGGAATACGTCCGTCCAACTAGGGATTGAGAATGAAGAAATCCATAATTTGATTCTAAAGGAATTAGTTCCTCATTATGAGAAAATAAAAGTTGTATTAATTGATAATCGGATAAATACCATAATGATGGAACAGTTGAAAAATAACTCTGTAGAGATATTTAGATTTATGGAGCAAAGCGGGGAGCTTTCTCCTTTAATCATGGACTTTTATCGAAGTAGCGATAGGAACTTGCTTGGTCCTCATAAGAAGAGAAGAACCTGCAGATATTTTAATGTGCTACTTGATAAGTTGGAACCAATAAACTTAACTGGAACAGATTCTCTGAGGAAATGGATCGAAGATGGATATATACAACCCAATGAAAGATTAGCTTTATCACCTACTGGATGGGTATTAGAGGACGAATTACAAAAGTCAGTCGCGCTTCGCTTCTTTGCATCATTTTGCCCTAATCTTCTTTTAGTAGTAGATGCAGAGGATATGAAAATAGTTGGTCTTGATATCTTAAAAAACAAATATAATCATTCAACTAAAGAAGAACTGAGAGTTTAATAACTTCAGAATGAAGTTGCCGGCTGATTGACTCCAGCAGGTATGAGTAATAAAAGTAACAGGCAGGATAACGTAAGTTACTTAACAACAGAATTAAACTGAGAATCAGAACTTTTCTTACTATCACACGTCACAAACATATGAATATTATGACTGCATTAGAAATGCAGCTTATTTATGAATAGTGAATTGATTAAAATTAATGGTTATCTTGAAGCCTTGAGTAACATGAATACTTTTCTGGGGAATTGTTATGGTAATCGATATAGGATTGTCGAACTGAATGTAAACATTAACGAGGCTGTACGTCAGTTTAATAAAAACAGCAATCTTTCGCGTCATAATTACGTAGAAATTAGAACCAGAGTTTGATCTATAACGTGCGCCCAGAGGCCCGCAGTCGACTCACTGCCGGCTACATGATTTTCTATTCCATAGGAAGCGCCACCGGTTCAATTGCTTCGACCAGTATCTACACATACGCTGGTTGGAACGGTGTATGTTCGTTTGGTGCCGCTGTCAGTGCTTTGGCCCTCTTATTCTGGGCATTGACCTGCCGTCCGCGGTCTGTCATATCGAAATAATAATCGTGCCTCGCCTTTCCCCATTTTTTATTTCACACAATGACGACGAAGTTTATGCAATAAGCTTTTGCCAGTACAGACTCCTATTCTGTGCGATTAGCACGAGCAATAAACGAAAAACGTTAACAGAACAGATTTTTGTCACCTGGTTGTCATCAAACAAATGGAGGGTATTTTAGCCTTTGAGTTAAACCAATCGAGGAGTGATCGTTACGCTAACGGGAGGTTAATTTAATAATAGGTCTAGTACCTTTTCTTATATTAGGTTATTATTGGAAAAATAACTTTTGAGGAGAGGTACAGGTGCCTGACATACAAGCAATTGTATTAGACTTGGACGGAACATTACTCGATAGTGACAAATCTATATCACCTAGAAATTATAAGGCTGTTAAAAGATGTTATGATTCTGGCATTCATATTATTGTTGCCACGGCAAGACCGCCAAGAGCAGCTAATCATTTTGTAAAGAATTTTCCTTTCGTAGACTACTTGGTTTATTACAATGGCGCTCTAATAACTTGCAAGTCTAAGCAAATTCAGTGCCACATTAGTATCCCAAATGAGATTAGCAAGCAAATTAGCAAATTCATCGAGGTGCATGCTCCTCAAGCGTTAATTACATACGAGGTAAATGATACATGGTATGCATGTAAACCTGTTCCAGACTCGCAGCGTGCTCATTTCGGTATCCGTTCTAATGACCAGTCTCCCCAGATTATGGATATCAATTTTATAAGTTCACTCTCTCCAACCAAAATATTGATTCAAGGTTATAGCTCATGGAAGGAGATATTAGAACAATTCGGCAAGTATGTGAATGTAATCGCAACGGACGGAGGGGTATTGGTTCAAATCATGCAAAAAGCAGCATCAAAGGAAGAAGCCGTACAATGGGTCCTAAATGATATCAGAGTGAAGTCAGAAAATGTAATGGTATTTGGAGATGATTTTAACGATTTGGGATTATTCAAGATGTGCGGTTTTCCTATTGCAATGGAGAACGCGATAATTGAACTGAAAAACTGTGCAACTCATATAACAACTTCAAATGATGAAGATGGCGTTGCTGTTGCTCTCGAAAGATTGGTTATGTAATCACTTGCGGGAATAGGGAAGAACTGATCGAGAGAATAGAAAAAATGGGCATTGAGAACGCAGAATATTGGTCTGAAAAGGAAACATCGGACAATAAGTACGCTACACTTGCAAAACTTCAATTTTTAAGACCGATCCAAAAGTCATTAGACAATTACTTAGAGGGACATGATATTTGGGTAAATAATGAATTGACAAGAAGGAAGAGTAAAATATCTAGCGTTTTTGAAGAAATGATTAATGCAGGTGTGAAAACAGAATCCATAGGGATTTTAGCTTGTTGGATTTCGAGAATTGTTCAACTGGTAGATGGACCAAGCCAACAAGGTGGCGAAACACGACCACAGGAAGTAAGGAACCAATAGCCAGGCGGCTAGCTTGGAATAAGGGATCGTGTAATAGAGCAGAAGAAACGCAGTAACAGCAACGATAAAGGTATCCACGAAAGCTAAACGGAGGTTTTTCAGTTTAAATTCAAAAAAAGTAAAAGCTTGATTAGCGAAATAGTTGATGATTAATGTGAGGAAATAAGCGAGGGATACTTCCTGGAAACCGTCGGTTTTTGTATAGACTATTGCAATTGACAGGGAAATCAATGCATAAAGAACGCTCCAAACAATGCCAAATATTTTAGGCTGAGGGCTCCATGCTGGCTTTCGAAGGCTTACGAAATACGTGAGATCGGTAGGAAACAGAACAGCTGAGACAGAAAAGAGCGCATAGGTAATGAGGAATACAGTAATAAAAGATAACAAATCAAAGCACCTCCATTTTGTTTGTCCAAGTATATTAATTATATTATTTACTTTGACTGGAAAGGATAACCTTGCCGGTTGAATATATCTTTTATTAATCTTTTTGAGAAAGAGGAATGTACATTACCTGCGCGAAGAACTGCATTTAAACACAAACTTTTTTATTATGTTTAGGAGATTTTACTTTCGTATTTCAAGATAGTTCCGTATTGACTCTCGCTGAAGTTTTTATCGAAAAAATACCAATCTTATCAAACACGTTTGCTGGGACGGTATATCTCATAGATTACAGTATGTTTATCCTTATTTTTAGGCCGATTATTTTACCTTTGGTTTTTCACTAAAACAAAGTTTTGACGTCGTATGTTACAAAGAACACTGCTATCAAATAATGCCGGGCAACAAAAAATATTCATGGAAGCTTAAGTCGGTTCCCTTATTGTATCCGCTTTCTTTTTCCGCTATGATAAGTGGTAAGTTGAGAGGTGGAAACATGACGGATAAAAAGTGGCTCATCAGCATCGCGCTGATCATATCGGTGTTCGGCTTCTTATTGATCCGCTTTGCTTCGGAGTCCAGCAAAATCCAGTATATTGTCGATGAACTGAAGGGAAAAAAGGAACAAGCCTTCAAGGGGCGGCATATCGTACTGATTGAGCAGGAGCAGGGGCATCCATACTGGCAGCTGGTGGAGAAGGGGGCGACGGAGGCGGCGCAGGTCGATCATATTACCATCGAATGCATCGGACCGGTACGTAACAGCATGGAGGAGCAGATTAAATTGCTGGAGAAAGCCATCGCTTCCAAGGTGGACGGGATCATCGTGCAGGGGCTGAACGACAACATATTTACGCCCGTGATCAACAAGGCGGTGGAGCGGGGCATACCGGTTCTGACCATCGATACGGATGCTCCAACCAGCAAGCGGCTGGCTTATATCGGAACGGACAATGTAGAAGCGGGCCGACGTCTCGGGCATATCGTGGTGCAAACGACCGGCGGAACGGGCAAAATCGGCGTCATTATCGGCAGCGAGTCGGCTGAGAGCCAGCTGCAGCGATTAAGCGGATTAAGAAGCGTCATCGACGAGTACAAAGGGCTGCAAATTGTGGATGTGCGGGCTTCCAACATCTCCATGATGGAGGCGATCCAGCAGGCGGCGGACATGCTGCAGCTTCATCCAGACATCGGCATGATGGTCGGCACAAGCGCTACGGACGCCCTGGGCATTCTCCAAGCGAAAAAGGGCTTGAAGCGGGACGATATCCGGATCGCCGGCTTTGACGATTTGCAGGAAACGCTGGATGCTATTCGCAAGGGCGAGATTGAAGCGACTGTCGTTCAGCAGCCGTACGGTATGGGGGAGATGTCCGTCCATCTGTTTCATGATTTCTTCCAAGGCCGCACGCTTCCTTCCACACTGTTTACCAAGGTGGAGGTCATCGATAAAAGCCAATTGAAAGCGGAGAGATCCTCATGAGCATTCGTTCGAAATTGTTTATTTTTATCCCCCTGCTCGTGCTGCTGATGAGCTTTGTTTCCTATTTTTTGTTCGAAAGCGGCAAGAACGTCCAGGAAAGCTATTACCTGATGATGGACCGCATTCTGCTCTATAAGCAGGTTTCCAAAGAGAGCAAGGAGGTTATGCGGTACTTGAACCGGTACGTTATCCAGATCGATACGGAGAGCTACCCGGATCTGAGGATGCATTTGGAGGCACTGGAAGGCTTGAGAGAGCAGCTGGCGAATATGGAAAAAAATGAAGTGAATGCGCTCCCCATTCAAAATTATCAGAATATGATCGATACGTTCCAGGAGCAGACACGGGGCATGATCGGCGGTAAGGAGGGGAATTCCAACGCCAAGGCCGGGGCTTATCTGCAGGCTGAGCAGATCTCCCTTTATATCGGTGGGGACGGTCAGGCGCTAGTGGATTTGGAGCTGGAGCATTACCGGCCGATTTACGAGAACATCATGCTGACCACTGCCAAGATGAACAAGCTTGGCTTGTATCTGGTTTTTACAGTCGCGCTGCTCAGTATTGTTTTCTCGCTATGGTTGTCAAGCAGCATTAGCGGTCCGATACGTAGTCTCGTTCTTACGGCAAAGCAAATTTCCAAAGGTAAGCTGGATACGAAGGTTTCGGAGATTTCGACAGGCGATGAAATCGGTATCCTATGCCAAACCTTCAATCGCATGCTAGACAATATTCAGGAACTTATGGATAAAAACATGAAGGGGCTGGAGAATGACCGGCTGGTGAAGGAGCTGGAGCTGAAAACGCTGCAGAGCCAAATCAACCCGCATTTTTTGTTCAACACGCTGAATGCGATCGCGAAACTCGCCTACATTGAAGGAGCGGAGAAAACGAGCGATTTAACGGTATCCGTCTCGCGCCTGCTGCGCTACAACCTGCAGAAACTGGACCATCCGGTAACGCTTCGGGATGAGGTGCAGCATGCGCTGGAATATTTGGCGATTCAGAAGGCACGGTTCCGCGACCGGATTCAGTTTGTAACGGAGATTGACGAAAGGGCTATGGAGCAGATCGTTCCTTGTTTAACGCTGCAGCCGATTTTGGAAAATGCACTCGTGCACGGCATTGAAGGTATGGAGGAAGGTGCGCTATTAAAGCTGGGCATCGCCTGCGGGGAAGACCGGGTGCTCATTGAGATCGCCGATAACGGAGCCGGCATGAGCGAGGACATCAGAACCATGCTGCTTCAATCCATCGTAAAGGATGTTCCGCGGCCGCATAGAGGGAAGGAACAATCGACGGGGCTTGGGACGGCGAATGTCTTCAAGAGGCTGCAGTTGTTTTACGACGGAATGCAGAGCATCGAGATTATCAGCGCTGAAGGAGAGGGTACCACAATCAGGTTTTATCTGCCGCTGTCTACAGGTGCGGCTTGAACCGGAAAAGGGGAAGCGAATGATGTACAGATTGCTGATTGCCGATGATGAAGCGTTGGAGCGGGAGGGCCTCGAAATGATGGTCAGCCGCATGCTGCCGGGCCAGTTTGAGTTTATTCATGCGGAAAATGGGCGCAAGGCGATTCAAATGGCGGACGAGAAGCGCCCAGACTTTATTTTTATGGATATCAAAATGCCGGGAATACAGGGCTTGGAGGCCGTGCGCGAGATTATGTCACGTCATCAAGGGGTGCGGATCATCCTGGTGACGGCTCACGATTATTTCGCTTACGCGAAGGAAGCGCTGTCGCTCGGTGTGAAGGATTACATCCTGAAACCCGCCAAGCGCGATGAGCTGATAGATGTGCTGCGCAAGCAGGCAGCCGAGCTGGAGGAAGAGAAGCGCAGACGCGGGGAGGAACTTGAGATTCGCGAGAAGCTGACCCGGCTGCTGCCGCTGGCGGAGAATGAGCTGACGATGATGCTGATGATGGACTGCATCCAGGAACTTGATCTGCGGTATCTTGCGGAGCTGCTGAATATAAGCTGGGAACAGGGCTATGCGATGGTGCTGTCCTTTCCCTTCGGGGAGCAGAAGGATTGGGAACAGCTGCAAAGCGTCCGAAAGGTCCTGTACGAAGAGCTCAAGCAGTACGCCAAGCTGCAGATTGCCTGCATGGTCTCTCCTATGATCGGCAACCGGATGGCGGTTTTCGTCCCGGTTCCGTCTTATGGTGCGGGCTTTACAAACCGAGTGGATGCCCTTGTGTTTGGGGAACGGCTGCAGGCCTTCGCCGAACACCGATTCAGGCTGTCCCCGTCCATTGGGATCGGCACGGTCGGGAAAGGGATGGAGGGGCTTCGCCGCTCCTACCAGGAAGCGGCCGCCGCCTCGGCGGACTCGTCAGATGTCGTACGTATCCGGCATTATGAAGATATTTGCCAGCGCGACGGTATGCCGGGTATCGCGCTCGATGAGGAAAGAAAGCTGCTGGACGCGCTGCAGCGGCAGCATAAGGAAGAAGCGCGTATCCGCTTCTTGGATGTGCTGGAACGGCTGATCGCCGGCTCCGGGGCTGACGACCGTGTATGCCGGGATGAGGTCGTCGCGTTATTGATTTCCTTGGCCCGGCAAATATCGCATCGGTCCCCAGCGGAAATCGTCTCCCGCTTCGCCGGGGTGGCGGGGATGACCTCCCTGCGCCAGGCCGCGGCAGAGCAGCTGGAGCGGATTCTCGAGGATATGACCGAGGAGCGCCGCCAATTCGGCGTGATCGAGCGGGCAAAGTCGTATATCGGCGAGCATTACAAGTCCGATATCTCCATGGAGCAGACGGCGGAATACGTGAACCTGAGCCCGTATTATTTCAGCAAAATATTCAAGCTGCATACGGGGGAAACGTTCATTGATTACGTAACCCGGCTGCGGATTGATGAGGCCAAGCGGCTGCTGGAAAGTGAGGAGCTCAGCTTTAAAGAGATATGCTATATGGCCGGCTATAACGATCCGAACTATTTCAGCCGCATTTTCAAAAAAACGACGGGAGTCACGCCGACGGAATACCGTCAGCAGCTCAGCCCTTGAAGTCCTTGCTCCGGCAAGGACTTTTTTGCTTTCCTGCACAAAATGGTGCTGGAAACTGAAAATATTTGAATCCGTTTTCATATTCGGTCAAATGAATGCTGATAGAGGACGAAGGAGTGCGGACCGCCGATGTAGCGAGTCCGCTTTTGGCGCTGATACAATAAATTGTGTAAGCGGAATCAATTCGTTTAACCAATTTGAGGGGGAAATCGGGACATGAACAAATGGTTGAAAAGAACGGGTTATGGTATGGTGACGCTGGTGCTGGCCGCTTCCGTAGCAGGCTGTGGCATCGTATCGGACAGCAGCAAGGTGACTAAAAATAGCGGCAAGATTGTCATCGGCATGTCGATGGACACATTGAAGGAAGAGCGCTGGCAGAAAGACCGAGACATCTTTACGGAAAAAGTGAAAGAGCTCGGTGGGGAAGTCAAGGCGCTGGCGGCCAACGGAGATGACGCCACGCAGATGAGCCAGGCGGAGCAGCTGATTTCACAAGGCGTGAACGTGTTGGTCGTTATCCCGCATAATGCGGAAGCGACGGCTCAGATTGTGGAAAAAGCCCACAAGGAGGGGATCAAGGTCATCTCCTACGACCGTCTGATCAAAAATTCCGATGTGGATTATTACATCTCCTTTGATAATGTCAGGGTTGGCGAAATGCAGGCTAAAGCCGTGACCGACAAAGTAGCGAAGGGCAATTTCGTCTACATCGGCGGTGCGGATACGGACAATAACGCCCACATGTTTAAAGAAGGAGCAATGAATATCCTCAACCCGTTGAAGGAAAAGGGCGACATCAAGGTCGTGTATGACCAGTTCTCTAAGGATTGGAAGCCGGAAGAGGCACTGAAAAACATGGAGAATGCGTTAACTGCCAACAAAAACAACATTCAAGCGGTAGTAGCGGCTAACGACGGTACGGCGGGTGGAGTCATTCAGGCGCTTACGGCGCAAGGGCTGGCGGGTAAAATCCCGGTATCCGGACAGGATGCCGATTTAGCGGCCGTTCAGCGCATCGCCGAAGGCACGCAAACGATGACGGTGTACAAACCGATTAAATCGATCGCCACGAAGGCGGCGGAAATGGCTGTAGCGCTGGCAAAGCAAGGCCAAATCTCAGATGCCGGGAAGAAGGTCAACAACGGAAAAATCGATGTTCCTTCCGTCCTGCTGGATCCGATCTCCGTTGACAAATCCAACCTGGTGGACACAGTCATCAAGGACGGCTTCCACAAGCTGGAGGATGTGTACAAGAACGTGCCGAAGGACCAATGGCCAAAGCAATAACGGGAGTCGATTGCGGGGTAAGGCGCCGTCACCTGGCTGTCTTACCCCTTCCTCAAAAGTAACGATCCGATAGGAGCTGGGAAGATGCACGTATTGGAAATGATCGATATCTCGAAGGAATTTCCCGGCGTCAAAGCCTTGAGCGGCGTAAATTTTAAGGTGCGTCAGGGAGAAATCCACGCGCTCTGCGGTGAGAACGGAGCGGGCAAATCTACTCTGATGAAGGTGCTGAGCGGACTTTATCCAACCGGCACATATACGGGTGAAATCCGGGTCAACGGCGTGAAGCAGGAGTTCCGTTCCATCGCCGATGCAGAGAAGGCCGGTATCGGCATCATCCATCAGGAGCTTGCACTTGTGAAGGATATGACGATCGGGGAGAACATTTTCCTGGGGGCTGAGCCTACCAAGCGAGGTGTCATTCAATGGGATGATCTGTATTACAATGCCGCACTTTGGCTGAAGCGCGTCGGTCTACATGTCAGTCCGGATATGCGGGTTGGCTCGCTCGGCATCGGCCAGCAGCAGCTTGTCGAAATCGCCAAGGCGCTGTCCAAGCATACGAGGATCCTCATTCTGGATGAACCGACTGCCGCTCTGACGGAGAGCGAGGTCGAGATTCTGATGGGCATTCTTCATCAGCTTCGCGAGAATGGGGTTTCCTGCATTTACATTTCGCACAAAATGCCCGAGGTGTTCCGTCTTGCCAACAGCATTACGGTCCTGCGGGACGGTCGGACTATAGCGACGCTGGACAAGTGCGACACGAATGACGATGAAGTTGTCTCCTTGATGGTGGGGCGCGAACTGACCGAGCGATATCCCCGCGTCGCGCACACCCCCAAGGAAACGGTGCTTGAAGTGAGCAACTATTCCGTATGGCATAAGGAAAAAGACGGCCACCGCGTCATCCGCAACGTCAGCTTCGTTTTGCGCAAAGGGGAGATCTTAGGGATCGCCGGTTTGATGGGAGCGGGAAGGACGGAGCTCGTTACGAGCTTGTTCGGGGCTTATGAAGGAAGGGTCGAAGGGGAAGTGAAGATTGACGGCGAGCCGGCGAGGATCCGCTCGGTAGCCGACGCCATCCGGGCCGGAATAGGGCTAGTGACCGAGGACCGCAAGCGTCAGGGGCTCGTATTGTCCATGGACGTGAAAACCAACACGACCTTGGCTACGATGGATCGAGTTTCCAGATACGGCGTGATCAACGATAACGAAGAGATCAAGTGGGGCCAGAAGTATGTACAGGAATTAAAGACCAAGACGTCGTCGTTGGACACTCCCGTGAACACCTTGTCCGGGGGCAATCAGCAAAAGGTCGTCATCGGAAAATGGCTCATGTCCAATCCGAAAATTTTGATCATGGACGAACCGACACGAGGAATCGATGTCGGAGCAAAGTATGAAATTTACAACCTGATGAACCGGCTGGTCGATCAGGGAGTGGCCATCATCATGATTTCCTCGGAGCTGCCGGAGATTCTTGGGATGAGCGACAGGATACTTGTCATGAGCGAAGGACAATTCGTCCGCGAGCTGGATTATCGCGAAGCGACCCAGGAAAATATTATGCTGGCCGCTACAGGAGGGAAATAACGATGCAACCTGCCACACACACTACGGAAACGACGAGCTCCGTCAGCCCTAACCGGCCGGCATGGAAAAGCCTGTTCGGCAACATGGATGCGCGCGCTTATACGATGGTAGGCGCCTTGATTTTGATTTGGCTGCTTTTCGGCTTATTGAACGATACCTTTCTTACTCCGCGGAATTTGTCCAATCTGTTCACGCAGATGTCCGTAACCGCCATCCTCGCTGTCGGCATGGTGCTTGTGATCGTCGCCGGCCATATCGATTTGTCGGTAGGCTCCATCGTCGGGCTGACCGGTGGGATCGCCGCCATACTCAGCAATTGGTGGGGCATGCCGGCAGGCTTCGTCATCTTGGGGACGCTGGTGGCGGGGGCGATTCTCGGTATCTTCCAAGGATGGCTCGTCGCTTACAAGGCGGTGCCCGCCTTTATTGTCACGCTAGGGGGCATGCTCGTCTTTCGTGGGGTCTTGATGGGCGTGACGAAATCGACGACGATTTCGGTGTCCGATCCGGCTTTGGCGTTAATGGGCAACGCCTACTTCGCCAAAGGCTTCGGCTTGATTCTCGCCGTATTGGCCATCGCCGCCATCGTCTGGTCGACGTTCAGCAGGCGGAGATCCCAGCTTAAATACGGCTTCGGCGTGCAGCCTCTGGGAGTGGATATCTTGAAGGCGGCCGGTTATAGCCTGCTGGTGGTTTTGTTCGTGCTCGTCGTGAACAGCTATAAGGGCATCCCGTTTCCGATTATTTTCGTCATCGTGTTAGCCTTCTTGTTTTCCTTCATAGCTACGAGGACGACTTTCGGCAGGCACATATACGCACTTGGCGGCAACATGGAGGCGGCTCGCCTGTCCGGCATCAATATCAAAAAGAAAACAATGACTGTCTTCATGTTCAGCGGTCTGCTGGCCGCTATCGCCTCGATCGTGCTGACATCCCGTTTATCGTCGGCCACCATCTCGGCGGGCAATATGGCGGAGATGGATGCGATCGCCGCCTGCGTCATCGGGGGGACTTCACTGATGGGAGGCTCGGGCAAGGTATCCGGAGCGATCATCGGCGCCCTCGTGATGACGTCTCTCGACAACGGCATGTCACTCATGGGGCTGGAATCGTTCTGGCAGTACGTCGTGAAAGGAAGCATTCTCGTATTCGCCGTATGGCTGGACATTTCCAACAGAAATAAAAAAGCGGCTAAATAAGTGTTCCACCCGTCATTTTCCGATGGCGGGTTTTGGCATTGCCTTTCGCGTTACTGGGGTAGAGAGCGACATCGCCGGACCTGGCTGCTTTGGCTAGGGAAATGCTTGAATTTAAATGCTTGAATCGGTTGCAAGAAAGGACACATTTGCTAGTGCAAAATAATGCTAGAAAATTGAAAAATATTGTATTCGTTTTCATATTGGGTTAAATGAATGCTGATAGGGGGCAAAGGAATGCAGACTGCCACTGTAGCGGGCCCGCCTTTGATGCTGATACAATAGGTCGTGTAAGCGGAATCATTTCGTTTAACTAATAAGAGGGGGAAACCGGAATGTAGTATCAACATCGCGGGCCTTGAGGCAATGGCAAGGCGCAATCTGGCAATAGGGGTGATGTGTGCAAATATTGATACGAAATGTATCATAATGTAAGAAGATTACTACTTGTGGCCCCACTTTGGAAAATGCTTTCGGAATATATGGCGGAGAAGCAGTTTACAGTAATGAATCTAATAATTACCCCTGTAGGCATTTGCATTTTTAGGAAAAAAGGAAGGATAAGTTTTAGCTTGTAGGTAGCTATCATCAAATCAGTAGTCATAGGGGGAAAGGAAAAAATGCTAAAAAAAGTGAAACGGGTTATTTCTATTACATTATGTGTTGCTATATGTACAACACCACTATTAGCAGGGCAGGCTACTCAAAGAAGTTATGCAGCTGAGTCTGCACCACAGACATTGCCGATTTATATGGATTCTGAGCACTATTCCTTTAAGGAAAGGGCAGCAGACATGATTTCAAAGATGTCTATTTCACAGAAGGCAACTCAAATGAACGGAAGCGCATCGCCATCAATCACCCTTTCCGACGGCAAAGTAATTCCTTCATATGGCTGGTGGAATGAGGCGTTGCACGGTGTATCCCGGTACCAGCTTAATGCTTCTGGTAACGCGACAACCATCAATAATGCAACTTCATATCCAATTGGGCTTTCCATGGGAAGTTCATGGGACCCAGAGCTTATGCACAAAGTAGCAACGGCCATTAGTGATGAAGCTCGTGAAACAGCTCCTGATAGTGACCGCATGTTAACCTTTTACTCACCAACTATCAATCTAGCTCGTGATACGCGTTGGGGACGCACGGATGAAACCTTTTCTGAAGATCCCTTGTTAACAGCTGGAATTGCCGGACAGTTTGTAAATGGTCTGGAAGGCAAGAATATGGACGGCAGCCTGATTGATCCCAATGGGTACTTAAAGACTGTAAGTACCATAAAGCATTATACTGCGAATAATTCTGAAGTAAACCGTCTGAATGGCAGCTCTGATGTAACAGGTCGGGAGCTCAGAGAGTTCTATACTAAACCTTATAGAGAGATTATTAAAAATACGGATGTTACCTCTATTATGAGCTCTTATAATAGTGTTAATGGTACACCGGTTACATTAGACCGTAATTTAATGGAAACATTTCTTCGTCAAACCTTTGGGTTCTCCGGTTATGTAACAACGGACTGCGATAGTATAGCTATGGCTGTGTCACCATCCAGACAGAACTATATGTATCCCGGAATGACCAGGGCAATGACTACGCAAGAAGGATACGCATGGGCTGCAATGTTTGGTACGAATCTAGTATGTAATGCAGGGTATGCCGGCTCTAGCTATGGCGCGGAACTTCCAGGAGCAGCAGCAGCAAAACTTCCCACTCCTTCAGGCATATTCACAGAGAATGCGATAGATGTAGATTTGCTTGATCTGTATACTACTCGAATGAAACTGGGCGAGTTTGATGATACGGTTAGAAATGCAGCAGGCATCATTCAATCATCGACAAACAAAGTTTCCTGGTATGATGATGCAATTGCTAGAAGAACTGCTTTAGGAAATGGAAGCTTGTGGACGTTTAATTCGGGTACCGGCGGTGACGGTAAGAACATGACTCAAGAAAGATCTGATATTGCTCGTCAAGCAGCAGCGGAATCCTTGATCTTGTTAAGAAACAATCCAGTCGCATCAAATGGTAACAAGTCAGTGCTTCCAATCAATGTGCCTTCAACTGGTGAATTTAAAGTTGTCGTGTATGGTCTTAATGCTAATTTCAATACAACGAATAACAGCTTTTTCTTAGGTGGTTATTCTTCAGGTTCCGGCGCTAGCGGCATCGCTAAAATGGTAAACCCTTATAACGGTATCAAAGCAGAAATTCAAAAAATCAATCCCAAAGCTGTGGTTGACTGGAAAATGGGCTTCACCAATACTGATATAAAATATGCTAGTATGACGACACTAGATAATGCAGCGATTGATCTTGCTTCAGGTTATGATTTAGCTATCGTTGCTCTTGGCGCAGAACAAGCAACTGCTGCAGAGGATAGTGATAGAGGCGGCAATACAAACCCTAATAACACATTACCAGGAGCGCAGCTGGCGCTGGCTAATGCTGTTGCAGCGAAAAATCCTAAAACGGTCACCGTTATTGAAAGTACCAGCCCAGACGACCTATCAACTTTATCTGCAGATGTTCCTGCCCTGTTATGGAGTGGATACAACGGTCAAGTTAAGGGATTGGGACTAGCAGATGTTTTACTAGGTAAATATAACCCGAGTGGGCGTACATCAACCCTTTGGTTCAAGAATGACCAATTCCCTAGTATAAGAAGCTACAGAATTACACCTGGATCTGATACCTATAAAACAGGTAATAATACAAGTGCATCCACAACGGTTACTTCCCCTGGTCGCACATATATGTATTATGATGGATCAAGAGGAGCTCCTCTTTACAGTTTTGGATATGGAATGAGCTATTCAAACTTCGCATATTCCAATATGACAGTAACGGATTTAGGCGCAGGGAATTCTGTTGATGCTAACGGTACGATTAATGTCTCTATGAATATTACGAATACAAGTGATAGAGACGGAAATGATATTGTAGAGCTTTATGCTTCAACACCAGACTCTACCCAAACAGGTGTTAATCAACGTCCTATCAAACGTCTTATTGGATTCAAGAAAGTAATGGTAAATGCAGGGAAAACAGTTCCAGTTACCATAACCGTTAAAGTGCCAGACTTACGTTTTTATGATGAAGCAGCAGGTAAATGGGTTATGGATACAGGCAGATACAATTTGCAGTTCAGCACATCGAGTGCAGATGCGGATATTAAACTTAACAAGGATATTTTTGTTACAGGCTCATTAGCTCCTAAGTTAAGTGTTGTAACAGCAAAACCTCGTCAGGACAGTGACGTGGCATTAGATATCCCAACTCGGGTATTCTTCGATAAAGGAAAGAATGTACTTCCACAAGTTACGGTTGCAATGAATGATGATACGCTATATGGATATATTGCCAAGGGTTCCAGCAAAGCTATGCCAGCTGGAATGACCGTAACCTATAGCAGCAATAGACCTGGGGTGGTCTCAGTAGCAGGCGATCAAATCACTACTGTCGCAGCTGGCGTCGCAACGATTACCGCAACCGTTAGTTATGCAGGAGAACAGCGTTCAACTGACTTTATAGTCTATGTTAATCCTGCTATCACTCTTAAAGACCTCAGGATTAATGGGAATACAGTTAGCGGTTTTGATCCTTCCATAAAGCAGTATAATGTAGTAGTTCCTTTCGAACAGAATGCAGCTCCAGCGGTAGCGGCTACTTCTGCTAACGCCGAAAGCGTTGTAACAATCGTGCAAGCTAATGGTATTCCTGGAACAGCAAATATTACAGTAACTGATTCAACATTTAGTAGGGTTTATACAGTTAATTTTGGTCGTCCACCGGTAAGTGCTGAATTCAAAGGAGCAACAGCTTTAGATAGTCACTACTCCATCGTACGACAAGATTCGGATTATTCTTTCGCCACTAGTACTGGAGTGACTATCAGAACAAAACAGGCAGCAGTAAATGCAGTTCAGAACTTAGTTATGCAGCCAGCGATTGGCGATTTCGTATCGCAGACTGCTATGAATTTTTCAGCCACTCCTACTGTTAACAATCAGCAAGGCGGGTTGATCTATTATCAAGATGACTCTAATTACGTAAAACTTGTTTATGAACGTTCTACGGGAACTACAAACCGAATTGCATTGTATAATGTCGTCAATGGGACAGCGACCGTAGTTACGGGCAACACAAATTCAGCAGGCAACACAAAGATGTATTTACGTCTGATTAGAAACAATGGGGCAATTTCAGCACAATGGTCCGCTGACGGTGTCACGTGGTCTAGTTATTCCGGAACAGCTGCAGTGAATTTCGCTGCACCACAATTAGGCCTAATAGCAACTAATGGTAATGTAAGCGCGAGTGCACTCAATGTATCTTTTGAATACTTGAGAATTGGAAGCATTGATGCATTAAATCCTGTGGCGGATAAAATCCAAAAGGGTGGAGTAGATATTCCAGGATTTGATCCGCGCATTACAACCTATGATGTAGTTGTACCAAAGGATGCATTGCCTGGAGATTACGAGTACTCAGTAGAGTGTGGAGATGGTTTAACGTGTGTCGTGAACCAAGCAACAACCATTCCAGGCAATGCCACTGCTGTTATAACTAGTCCTTTCGGTACAACAACATATACCTTTAAGCTTAATTATCGGGCTGAAAGCTTCAACTTTGTTAATACAACATCTGAGAATTTGTCAAACTTCTGGACAATTCTTAAACAAGATGCTGCTAATTACTCATTAGTACAAGGTAAGGGACTACGTCTTCCTACATTAACGGGGGATATCTATCAAACAAATGCCGCTTGGAATAACGTATTTACAGCCCCTGCCGGTGGTGATTGGGATATTGTTACTAAGGTCCACTACCCTGTAGCACCATCTGCAACCTATCAACAATTTGCGTTCTTAGCTTGGCAGGATGAGGATAACTATATAAAGCTGGATGCCGAAAACAACGGAAGTGGCATTCTAGTCCAATCTGGACGTGAAGTCAATAAGGTATTCACTTCATCTGGAACAAGTGCGGTTAATGCCAATAGAGACGCCGCTTTAACCGTTTACCTAAGAATGGCTAAGATCGGAAATAGTTACCAGTGCTCATATTCGTTGGATGGCATTAATTATACAAATGTAGGTGCAGCAATTAATTTAAGCCTTAACAATATCAAAATGGGACTATTCGCAACGAAGAACTCAGCTAGTAGCCCAGTAATAGATACCTATGTAGAATATGTTCAGGTACTGAATACAAATGAAGCACTACCGGTCACTCCAGCTCAAATGAAACTTAATGCTGCAACCAAAGTTTCTGAATATGTTAGAACGCTATTACCCGAAACCGTGCAATTTAGTGAAGGATCAAACACTGTACAACTCGTTAATAGCATTACTCCAACGTATACCATCAGCTACGGTTCAAGTGATGCGAGTATCCTGTCTGCAACAGGTAGTGTTACTCAATCTGTCTACACAAGAGAAATCACGTACACGTATACGATTTCTGATGGAACTAACAATGTAGTAAGTACTCCTATTCACTTAAGCGTACCTGGAACGGAAGGATCAGCACCTCAAGTTGATGCAAAGGCCAGCATTAGTGGCCCTTCATCGCCAGTGGTCGTGGGTCAGGAAGTTAACCTTCCGGTTGGGGTTACTGGATTGACTCATAATTTTAATATTCTAAGTGCGGAGTTAAAGTACGATCCGGCTATGATTGAGTTTGCTACTTCACTGAATAGTGGTATCAACGTCTTGCAAGCAGGTTCAGTTACTTCTTTACGGACTGGACTCCAAGTTCTTGAGACAGCTGTGAAACCGGAAGCAGGAGAAATCCTGATTATTATGGGAATCACAGGAACATTCTTAACAGGTGATGGGGAATTATTCGTTCTTCACGGCAAAGCCAAGGCTAATGCCGCTGCCGGGACTACAAATGTTGCTGTAACCAAGCAGGAAATGGTCGGTGACGAGAACCATCATTCATTACTCGACACATCTCAGGCTACGATAGGCATACAAGTTGTGCAGGCAGATAAGACGGCATTGAATACAGCAATTACAGATGCTCAGCAAGTGTTAAACTCTGCAGTGGAAGGATCAGCCCCAGGTCAATATCCAACGGGTACGAAGGCCGCACTTCAAGCTGCGATTGATGCTGCAATCGGTGTCCGTGATAGTATTACGGTAACGCAATCTGATGTGAACTTAGCAGTGTCGACATTAACGACAGCAGTGAGCACATTCAGAGCTAGCGTGAATCCAACGACTTCACCTTCAGTTGATTTAGAAGCATTAAATCAAGCGATTGCTTCAGCTCAAGCTAATGTTTCTAAAGCTACAGAGGGCAACAAAATCGGTCAATATCCAGCAGTTGCAATCAGGAACCTTCAAGCAGCTATTGATGCAGCGAACAACGTGAAGACCAACAGTGGAGCTACACAGTCGATGGTTGATGCAGCGGTAGTAACATTGAATGATGCTGCATTAACATTCACAACGAAGCTTGTGACTCTTGTACCTGGAGAGACCTCCATTACGATCCAGGATCTGTCGATACTTGCTAAATATTACGGTGTCAAGAAAGATCAACCTGATTGGGAAAAGGTAGAGAAGGCTGATTTGTTCGATAATCATGAGATTACGATTGTTGAATTAGCAGCAGTAGCACGTATGATTGTAGCGAATTGGCTTCAGCATTAAACAATTGATGTAAGTGAAGTAAAGAGGGGGGCGCTTCTTCGCCTTCCTCCTCAGTTAATAGTGAATGAAAACGCTTTTAAAATTGTGAATCATGTCAGTAATGAATCTAATAAAGAAGGAAGGAAATATCGATGAGAAGGAAGATATTAGCATTATCACTTGTGGTTACCATGCTGATGACTTTTTTGGTTCAGCCTGCTTCGGCAACCTATCAGCCTGAGCTTCCATCACTTTACCAGACTTTTTATAATTATTTTAAGTTCGGTTCGTTTCAGGGGATGAGCAGCTTTTTTGGGGGTGGAGATCCGCAAAGCATGCTGCAGCGTCATTATGACAGTTGGAGCCCGGCTAATGAATTCAAGCCGTCAGCTCTGTTCGGCACCAGCCAGTCGGCTGCAGCATATTCCAGCGCTGCAAAGGCAACTTATTCCGGTGATGCAGAACGTGCGGCTGCTATTGATAAGGCAAATAAGACCGCCGTACTTGCGTCAACGACCTCTCAAGAAGCTTTTTTAAACAATGTCAGGAATTTAAACAAAACCCGGGGGCCTAATGATCAGGTCAAGGTTAAAGGTCATACGCTCCTTTGGCACAACCAGACGCCCGAGGCTTTCTTCCATGAAGGATTTTCAATCTCTAACCCCTGGGCAAGCAGGGAGGTCATGCTGGCCAGAATCGATTCCTATATTAAAGCGGTATTTGAAAAATTCGCTCCTTACGGCGACGTACTCTACTCATGGGATGTAGTCAACGAGGCCATTGACGACTATACAGGTTATATCCGTAATGAAGGCGATTACCAGGTTAGCAACTGGGGCCGCATTTTCAAAAGACCGGATCTAACCGGTGAAGCCAGGATCCTGGCAGAGAGCGAGTATATCAGGCAGGCATTTACATCAGTCTCGAAATACAACAAAGCGTTGGGACTAAACTGGACGTTTATATACAATGACTTTTACGACGCGGATAAAGCCTATGAACCAAAGCGCAGCGCCACCGTTACTATGCTGACGCCTATCTACCAGCAGATGAAGCAAGACGGCACAACCTTTGTCGTGGGTATGCAGAACAGGAACGCGGTTTCACTCGACCTGAACGTGTTTAAAGAGACCTTCAATCAGTTCGCCGCCGTCTGCGATGAAATCCAATTTACCGAATCCGACACACGTTCCGATCTTATTGCCAATCCGAATTATGATCCGAACGCACTGCCGTATTATTTACCAGACGGCTCGAAGAATCCAGTCTGGACGAAAACGAATTGGGATAACACGCCTAATGCTCATGTGGCACTGGTTAGAAACGGCTGGACGGCTGCCATGGCGAATTTGCTCGAAATCCAAAGAGAGCAGGCTGATTGGCAAGCGGATCAGTTTGATTTCCTGCTTGAGAATAGTAAGGGCAACGGAGGCAAGCTGGTGATGTACGCCTTTGATGGAGTGAGTGATACGAGCACCTTCAACTCCAGAAAGGGTGCGCATATCTTCATGTCGGCCGACAGCACGGGAAATACAAACTATACGGCAAAGATGTCCTACTATGCGATGATTGGCAGTGTAGCCCGTTTCGACTTGAAAAAGCAGCTGAGTAATCTTCCTCAGGATTCCTCCAAGGATAGGTACACTCCTGACAGCTGGAACAAATTTGTTGGAGCTCGAAAAGCAGCTAATGATATTCTGGGCGTAAGAATCTATGATATTAATGGCGTAAATAACGTGAAGGACGCAACAAACGCGTTGACGGCAGCCATAGCGGGATTGACCGAGCCCAAGGGCGCTGTTCTTGCAGGACCGGCGGCAGCTTCCAAAGGAGCAGCCTTTGATCTGAATTATGGACTAAGCGGCATGGATCAGAACATATATGCCCAGGACGTAACGTTTACTTATGATCCGAGTCAGCTGGAATACGTATCGGCCGAATCCGTGAAGCCGACTGAAGTCGTGATCGTCGACAAGGCTCAGAAGCAAGGGGAAGTTCGGCTCCTTGTAGCAACAATTGGCCAAAACGCCCATCTTGACGGTAGTCTTTTGAAGCTGTCTTGGAAAGCAAAATCCGATACGCAGGCTTCCGCTGCTACGATTTCCTTGTCCAAGGCAGTCGTTGCCAATGAAGCCGGCGTCGAAAATGAACTGCAGAGCACGTCTTATACGGTTCAGCTGAACAGTGCGGTCGTTGATAAAACAGCCCTCAATATCTTAATCGCCGATGCACAAAGCAAGCATGACACGGCCGTTGAGGGAACCCGGGCAGGCCAGTATCCGGCGGGCTCCAAAGCAGCGCTGCAGGCAGCTATGGATCAGGCGAAAGCTTTAGCGGATAACGCTGCGGCAACCCAGGATCAAGTTGAGCAGGCAGTAAGCACGTTGAATGCAGCCCTGCAGACATTTAACGATTCAGTGATTCGCACGCAGCCTGGCGATATGAACGGCGACGGCCGTTATTCCATTGGTGACCTGGCTATCGTTGCGGCAGCCTACGGCAAAACCTCCGCTGATCCGGACTGGTCCAGCTACAAGAACTGCGATTTGAATAACGACGGTAAGATCGACATCGCGGACCTTGCGGCCCTGGCTATGAAAATACTTGAATAGTTGAATAGGTAACATTCAGAAGCAATAGAGAGGGAGGCTAGCCTCCCTCTCTATTATTTATTTTTTTGCGAATAGGCAATGTTAGGCTTTTTCTAATTCCATTAATGTACGAATAAGTTATTGGAATGGGAATGAATGCAGAGTCGGGCGTGGCTGCAAGGCGTTTTCAACAACGACATCGCAATAGGTTGTGAAGCTTTGCTGGAAAGCTCCAAACAATCTGCAGGCGGCTATCATCGACATCGGGGACCTTGGGGCAATGACAAGGCACAATCTGAATAGGTTTCCAAGCCTCTTTTACTGGACGGGGGCAGCTCAATTAATATTCGCTGCAGCAAAGACGTTCTGCTTCACAGAATTTCCCGGAGGACTTCAATCAATTGTGTCATTTTAAAATTCACAAACGTCCCTACATTGTCGACTAGTGACACAAATTAACCTACATTACAGCGAAGTATCTCCATAGTTGCTGAGTCCTCGGCAACATCCTACGGCTCTTGTACTTGCTTTGATTCCCTACGCCTCCGACTCATGAGCACCAAGAACAATGCAATGAACGTGAGGATAATGCCAAGTATTCGAAATCCCCCGAAGCTAAACTCAACTCCCATTACGATGCCTATCAGCAACGAAGAGAGAATGGCTCCCAAGTTTCTTGATGTACTAAATAATCCGGATGCTACACCAATGATCTCTTTTGGAGAGCTCTTGAACAAGGCCGCTTGCATACCGACACTGTTTAGTCCATTGCTAATACCGAATGCGGCTAACGCCAAACACACGCTAATAACCGGTGAAGTTTGATTCCATGTCACGATCCACAAGGACCCAAGTGTCATCAGGATGGCGGCCACGTGCAATGCCGGCCTGGGTCCAGATTTCTCGATCCATCGTCCTGCTAGTGGAGAAGCAACGAGCGAGCATAAGCCTAAGGCTAGCATTAGAATCCCTGTATGGAACTCGCTGACATGGCGTACTGTTTGCAAGTAGGACGGAATTCCGAAAAAGAGAGCGTAAAAAAGTAAGTTAACGACCATGAATTCGACATTGACCCAAGTTATCTCAGGATATTTTGCGAATGTGCGCAAGGGAATAAAAGGTGACGTCGTTTTTAACTCATGTCGTACAAAAGCTCCAAGCAGAGCAAGGCCGATCAGCCCGACAATGATATTTAGTAATGAGACATGCCCGGATGCTTTTACCGACAGTAATCCGACTAGCAGGGGAACCAGACCCGCTGTGAAGAGCAGAATCCCTGACGCATCAATCAAAACCAACCATTTACGAAGGGATATGCTGCGTAGGGTGGATGATGACGTTTCCTCCTTAGGAATCGTCCTCCAACAGAGTAGAAAGCTCAGTACTATGAACGGGATATTGACGAAAAAGATAGCGTGCCAATCCCACCAATGAATCAAAATCCCGCCAATAAAGGGTCCGATGGCCGCCGCTCCGGATTGGAAGATGGTCAAAACGGACAGCGCAGTCGCTTGTTTCTCTTTAATATGAATTCGAATAATGGCCATTCCAACAGAAATCATCATGCTTGTTCCGATGGATTGCACAATGCGGAACACGATGAGCCAACCAAAGTTTGGCGATAGTGGAGCTAATACTGAGGCAACGAAGGCTACAACAAGCCCGGAAAGAAATATCTTTTTGCGACCGAATAAATCGCTGGCCTTTCCCACTACAGGATTAGAGATAGCACTTGCGATGTAGAAGGTGAAAATAATCCAGGAAATTACGGTAAAGTCAAGTTGAAACGTATTTTGCAGCCTAGGAATAGCAACAGCAACCATCGAAGAATTTAATGGGTTGAGCAGCATCCCAATTCCAACGGAAATCATCAACCACCAACTGCGAGCATTCATTTTTGAGTTCCCCCCAAAGTTTATTGAGGTCATCTTACTTGAAATCAATCATTTATTCCAACGCATTTTATGTTATGATTTCATTGACTTGAAGGAATGAATGGAGGGTGCGAAATGGAACTTCTTCAGCTGCAATATTTTCTCGCGGTAGCTCGCTTGGAACATATGACCGAAGCTGCACGAAGTCTGCATGTGACTCAATCTTCGCTTAGCAAAACAATCGGGCGCCTGGAGGAGGATCTCGGGGTCCCGCTATTCGACCGAACAGGGAGGAAGCTGCGATTGAATGAGTTTGGAAGGAGATTTCTTCACCGTGCGGAAAGGGCATTGTTTGAATTGGAACAGGGAAAACAGGAGATTAGCGATTTGTCCAGCCCGGAACATGGCACAATCGAATTGGCGGTTACCAACGCTAGTACGTTGCCCCATATTCTTCGAGAATTTCAGAAAAAGCATCCCCATATCCATTTTCATGTGCAAATGCTGACCACGCAGGAAATGGTTACGCTCCTTCATCGAGGAGAGGTCGATTTCTGCTTGTCCTCACCTCTAATACAAGAGGAGGATGATATTGAATGTCAAATCGTATTCATCGACCCCATCCTTGTAGCAGTTCCAGTGAAGCATCGGTTGGCAGAGAGAAGCAGCGTATCTTTGATGGAACTTAAAGATGAATGGTTTGTCGGTGTAAAGAGAGGCTATCGTACTCGCGATTTAGTTGATTCCGTATGCAAAACGGCCGGATTTACACCGAAATATGTGTATGAGGGTAATGAACCTGCCAGGCTAACCACTCTTGTGGAAGCCGGAATTGGCATTGGCTTCATACCAAGCACCGGAATGAATCCACGGGAACATATCCATTATCTCCAAGTAAAGGAACACGAATTAGTACGGGAGATTGCTTTATTATGGCACAAAAATCGATACATTACGCGGGCGGCTCTGGAATTCCGTGAAATAGTTATAGAATATTTCAGGTCTTTATCCAATGACAGCCAATACAAGAGCTACCTGAACCCGTGAAGCTTGATTCGGTTACTACCGTTATGAAAATCAGCTAATGTAGACGTATAGGGGGAAACACAAACTCAAGCAGACCGAGGCCGCTGATAATCCAGGGAAACATTAGTCAAGCGCCTTATGGAGTGTCGGCTGACAAGAACATCGTCCCATTAATTGCCGCGTAAAACGCGGTCTTTTTATTTTATGGGATCAAGTTATTGTCACGAGCCAATTACTTTTTCTACCTTAATTATCGGAGTCGACATCGCAAAATTTAGACATGTGGCGAGAGCCCCAGACTTCCGCGGGGTCGAGTTCGGGAAGCCACTTACGTTTGAAAACAATCGAGAAGGCTTTGAATTATTTGTGAGCTGGTTCAGGAAGATTGCTACGGAGCAAGGGTTCAAGGACGCCATAGTTGGTATGGAACCAACGGGTCACTAATGGCTAAACCTAGCTCATTTTCTTAAAGAAGAGCAAGTAAAATACGGCGTAGTTAACCCACTACACGCAAAAGTGATTGCACAGTTGGTCAAAGACGGGAGTTACGCTGTACCGAGCCTTCTTAGACGGCGAACGAGGTAACCTCGAACAGAATATCGTCAAGTGCCTTGAAGTAGAGCGTGTAACCTCCCCGCATAAACTTCGGACTACTTTCCTTGCTAGCAAGCCCCGCAGACGTAAGCTTAAGGAAAAATTGATCCACATCTTCCTTTGTATCCACATAGAATCCGATATGGAACCCCTCGGGATAAGTCGGATTCTCGCCTCCTAAGGCCACCAACTGGCTTAAGACGAGCGTAAACCCCGCCTCGTCCTTCATAACTGCAATCACGTCACCTTTCCGATCCACAAGCTCAAAACCGAATATATCAGCGAAAAAGGCTACTGCCTCCGACATATTGTTTACGCACAAGTTCAGGTGGTTTAGCTTCATTTTTTATTCCCCTTCTGTTATTCTAATGGTATTAGATTAATCTAATACCATTAGAATATGCTTCTATGCTATACTTGTCAAGTGAAGAGGTGAGCCCGTTGGCTAGAAAAACTCGTACAACCAATACTCCGCTGGACCAGACAAGAATTATTCATACCGCGTTGCAATTGCTAGACGAGATTGGTCTCAAGGAATTAAGCATGAACAAAATCGCGAACAAGTTACAGGTGAAAACCGCGTCACTTTATTATCATGTCCAAGACAAGGACCAGCTGATGGGACTGCTGGCCGATCGAATAAGCAGTTCCATGGAGTGGCCGGAGTCATCTCTTTCTTGGAGGGATCAGCTTGGGCTTTGGGGGGAGTCTTTCCGTAAGGTCCTTCTCTCGCACCGGGATACGGTGGATCTTTTCAATTCTAGAATAGCCTCGGGCCACGATCGTCTTAAGCAGGTAGAGAAGCTATACGCCCTATTGTTATCTGTCGGGTTCCCGGACCAGCAGGTGCCATGGGTAGCTTCAATTTTGAAAAATTACGTGCTTGGATTTGTAGGAGAAGAGGTAAGGTTGCGGTTACATGCCGAGCAGGGTGCCATCTCGAATGCAGAGCTAAGTGAGCGCTATAACCAATATTATAGTCAACTGCCGTTAGAGGAGTTCCCTACGGTAATCCGTCTGGCGTCGTACACGACGAATTCCGATTGGGAGAAGGAGTTCGAGTTCGGACTTAATGTTTTGACAGAGGGGCTGGCGGTTAAGCTTCAGTAGAATTGATGCCGGAAGATAAAATGGAAAACGATAGTGCAAAATACAAACCGAGAGCATTTAAGAGCAAAGCGTTTCTCCATAGAGGGAGGAAGTTTAATCATTTCACCGTATACGTTGGGTACGGCAAATTTACGAAGTTCGGGAAAAAGACGTTTAGTGAAATTATCCGGCGGAAAGGGCATATGAATGGCTTGAAGGTAGATTTCGAGGGAAGAAGGAACGTTCCTTTACGGAACTGACTGACTCGAACTGTAGAACGAAGCTCGAAGAAGGCAGCCGATTGTAACCGGCTGCCTTTTCCACGCGATCTGTCAGAGCAGTTCCAATATGTGGTACCATTAAGTCAGTACAAAAATTGCACCATGGGGGTGTGATTCACAAAATGGAATCTAGTTGGAAAGAAATAATTATTGCAATTATGAGCAGTAAAAATCTAGATCAGTGCCCTGAGTGTCAAGAATCGGGAATAAAACATAAATTTGTTGGAGACGAAGTCACACGAGTTTGTTTTTTAGCAATTTGGTGTGAATCATGTAACCAAGGTATACACATATCTAGGACACGGGCTCCAATACTTGAGGAAATTATCCCCTTTAGTAATTCAAATAGCGGTGTAATTCCTAATTATAAATTATTAAAAAAACGAATTTTCTAACGCATTATGTAATAAAGATCCCTCAGAGAATAATAGTTCAGTACCAACAAAAAGAGGCTGCCGCGACATATAAACGGCAGCCTTATTGAATGGGCAGGATAGCAGAATGATATGTGGAATTTATTGTAATTAAAGAATTTCAGGAGGTATACGTGAATGCTTATTAACAGCTAAAAAAATTATTGAAGTATTGGAATAAAATTAAGTCATCCACTTACGATGAACGTTTGTTCAATAACATCATCAGAAGCCATCATAACTAAATGACGATCAATGAAAGGAATATTTGAATGACAATACAACCTAGATCCCTGAGTGTTGAAATAACCAAAAAAGTACAGATTGATTATCTCATTTCTCATCCTGAGGGATATGAAGACTCAACTCATGAGTGGGGACTTATTATTTTTTTACATGGTATGGATAAGAGGGGCGAGGACGTATCCCAACTATCTAGTTATGGACTGCTTGAAATAGTTAATGAAGGTAAATTATCGCTACCGTTTATTGTTGCGGTTCCCCAATGTCCAAGTGAGTCTTATTGGAACATGGAGCGTGATGCAGTTACTGCTTTGGTAGTTGAGCTTATAACTATTCACCGTGTAGATCCAAGACGTATTTATTTGATAGGGTATAGTTTGGGAGGATATGGAGTTTGGGATTTAGCTATCCATAATCCGAGAACATTTGCTGCAATTGTGCCATTGAGTTCAGGAGGACAAATCTCTAAAGCAGAGCAACTTAAAAATACTGCAATTTGGGCTTTTCATGGAGCCAATGATGAGATTGTCCCATTAGAACAGCTGACAAACATGGTAACCGCTGTAGAACAGCATCAAGGAAGTGTAAATCTTACCATATACCCTGATTTGGGACATGATATATTGCGAACAACATTGAGCAACCAAGAGCTATATACTTGGCTACTTGAACAAAAAAAGAACTTATTGGATTCACACATCTCCCAGCAGGCAAAGCAAGGGAATTAGCAGGAAATCCAGTAACAGCAGCTATTACGACATGGTATCTTTTACAAAAAAGCGGTGATAAAGGGTAGATTAACTAATTTCTTCCCTTTTAAGAATTTAACATAAATGTTAATTGACGGAGCAAGTTGAGTGTGATAGCATGGGTTTAGAAGATGGTTGGTGCAAATCTTCATTGATCTAATACTGAAGCAGTCTCGGAGCTGTGAACCGAACAGAGGAATCTTAGTAGGCTTCAACGGAGTTCCACCGTTATTCAGGAAACAATATCGGTGATATCCCGTATTGATAGATTTCAGAGAAATCTGAAATTAGGTGGTAACACGGACATAATAGTTCGCCCTAAGTTGACAAGAAAATATGTCAGCTTAGGGCTTTTTTGTTTTATTTCTTCTCGTATGAATATTTGTAATTTTCCAAAAATAATTAATAATTGATGGGGAGTTCTTTTGAAAATTGAATTTCTGTGAAGGTGTGGGGTAGGAGATCAACTTATGCGAGAAGCTAAGTTAGTAGCGACGTCGATGATCTATCTCTTAACGCATACAGGTAGGAGGAGTCTATATGATATTAGAAAAAGTTATAAATAGAATTGTAATACAAAGTGAATATAAGGATTTTGTTGATAAGTATATAGACAGTATACTTACCGAATTTAAAGGTAAGATTCATAGCATTTATATGTGCGGCTCGATTCCAAAAGGAACTGCTATACCTTTTAAGTCAGATGCAGACTTTACTATTGTATGTGTAAATCCCAAAGATATTGATTACGAAAGATTGTCAAATATTAAAGGAAGGCTTTTGGAGGAATATCCAATATTAACTAAGATTGATACGATAATTTGCTCGATTGACGATGTATTAAGTAAACCAAATGAGTGGGGTTTTTGGGTTAAGATAATTTGTGTTTGCGTATATGGTCATGACGTTGGTGAAAAAGTACCACCGATAATTATTTCTCCAGAGTTCATTTTAGACTTAAATACAGAGACCAAGGAGGAAGTAGATCGTGTACATAGAGGTTTACTTTCTAATGCTAGTGATAACTCATTGAAAACTAGATATATTAAAGGTTACTCTAAGAGATTAATTCGTGCATTATACTCTTTGGTTTTAGTAGATACAGGTGTATGGCAAGATGACATTATTATGATGAAGAATGCCATATTAAATTATTGTGAGATTGACTCCACTTTAGTTGATTATCTGTATGCTTGTTACTTGGATAGTAATGTACTTGTTGAAGAGTTTCTGGGAATTGCAGATGAAGTGTATTGTTATTTTGAGAACGCCTTAAATGCAATGTCTGCTTCCAGAACTTCCTTCGGCTAACACCATATTGACGCTCCGGGTCACTCTGAGAAGCGAGTGACCACATCCAGCCCCTAAGTCCGTCGGGAACATCAAAAAAAAAATTGTAAGAAGACAGGCAGCTGGTCACAGAAAATGATCAGTTGCCTTTGTCAGCTAACCACATCAAGTTAAGGAGGTTAGTGGGATACAGGAACTTATAAAAAAACAAAGTGAAAGAAATGTCGAGTGACAAGAATATAGTCCGATTAATATCCGCCAAAATGGCGTTTTTTTATTTTATCGGAACATATTCTTGTCATTTCTCGATGTCAAGAATATGTTCCGAATGCCGATCTAGGCCAAGAATATAGTCCGATTGCCGACAAGACCCAAAAATTTACTTTTGGGCATTCAGCTAACGGGCAGACTAGCGTGGTAATCCTGGTGGAATTAAGGAGGAAATTAATCATATTTCTCGAATAATTGTTCGAGCTTGTAGTGAACATCCAGATCACTTACGAATAGGAACTAAGTTTTGTTTTGTTACTGGGAGTATATTATGGAAAATGACTTAATAAAATTTCTCGGAAATCTTCTTTTACATCAAGATGACGGATTGCTAAGTAAACTAAGAATAGGTGAGGATTTAGATAAAAGTAAAGTAGATGAGATTTGTTAAGTATTAACCCAGTTAGCCATCGAGTGGGAGAATGATGATAAGATATCGAAAGAGGCGGTAGATTACTTTATTCATATAGATCCAGTTATGAATGCAACCTTGAGTCGATATTCCGAGAAACAGCAGGCAGAAATTTTAATAGCGCTTGATAAAATAATGGATAAAGTAAGACAATGTTTATAATAATTACGTTGGGTTAACTTGGAACTATTGTTGAATAAACGCACCGTGCAGCCGTCCATGACGATCGGCTGCTTTTTCATGCTAACGGGAGGATAGTTAAATTACTTGACGAATACCTCAATTCAGACACCAACAGTGGGGCAAAACATCAAGAGTTACATAGTAAGTAGTCAAAAGTTCAATCACGGCATGATGTTAGAGGACAAAAACATATATCAATTATCAGCCGCGTATGACACGGTTTTTTTATTTTATGGATACAACTTCTTGTCTTTTCCAAAAGACAAGAAGTTGTATTGCTTTCCATAGATTTACATAATGATGATATGTTCCCCGAGTAATTGAACGATGCATTCTCAAGGGTTATTTTTCATAATACTTAATTCGGATTACTATATATTTTTAAAAGTACGTCAAGCAATCGAATTCTTCATGGTATTTTGTCGTTTGCAGCCTTTATAAAACTAACGGTCGGAATAACGAAAATTACAATATTGGTAATCGTGCAATTTATTAAAAACAACCTTAACCTAATATGGGAAATAGTCGTAGTGGCCTGCGGTTGATATTGTCATTTATTGCCTCGCTCACGCATTCCGAATTCCAACGGGTAGGAAAAACTGATCAATGTCCCCCCCTTGTACCGAAGTCTCTCCCGTATCGCCTTCTAATCATCGCCCTTATACTAAGAACATAGCGAGCGAGACAGTAAAAAGCTTATGATTCTCAACTGTTGCGATATGATATATGTGACCGATTACAAGGCTTACGATGGCGGCGCTTGCGTTTGCAGTACTGCCAGCCATCATCGTTTTCTTACTGTTTCAGGAGCAGAACATGAAAGAAATGACCGCTGGAGCAGTCAAAGGGTGAAGGAGGACATGCAGATGAAGTTGCGCTTTGAAGGGGATACTACCGATTTGCAAGCGGGAATTCAGCTATTGTTACAAGAGCTACATATTACCGTAGAGGAAGATGGGGTCATTGTACAAGTGGAACCATCCGCGGGCGATTTGGAGGTAGGTCTTGAGCAAGGGAAGGCTTATATACGTTATGGGCAAAAGCACCAGTTTTTCCGTGGACTTGGTCTTCTCGTACAGCACGGCCGCTGTGGAGAAGCATTTCAACTCCAGGAAAAACAACAGTTCGATACGATAGGACCGATGTTCGATTTGTCCCGCAATGCGATTTTGACTTTGGACAGCTTTAAATTCATGCTGAATAAGATGGCCTTGATGGGGTTGAACATCGTCATGTTATATATGGAGGATACGTATGAAATTAGCGGTGAGCCTTATTTCGGATATATGCGGGGCCGGTATACGCAGGCGGAATTAAAAGAGATCGATGACTACGCGGATCAATTTGGTATCGAGGCATTTCCGAGTATTCAGACACTCGCGCATCTAGAGGAGTTCCTCAAATGGGAGCCTGTGAAGCATTATAAGGATACGAAAGGTGCGCTGTTGGTAGGGGAAGAAAAGACGGACCTATTGGTGGAGCAGATGATTGAGGCTGCCAGTGCGCCATTTCGCAGCCGCAAAATTCATATTGGTATGGATGAGGCGGAGGAGCTCGGGCGCGGAAAATATTTGGATTTGAATGGATTCGCGAGCCGATTTGATATTATGACGATGCATTTGGAGAAAGTGCTGAAGGTTGCACAAGGGCGCGGCTTGAAGCCTATGATGTGGAGCGATATGTTCTTGAAGCTTGCTTCCGAGGGCGGCGGTGACTATTACAATCAAGATACTCAAATTTCGGAGGAAATGGCTCGCCGCATCCCCAAAGATGTGGATTTGGTGTATTGGGATTACGTCCATACGGAACGAGATGAATATGAGAGCTTGATCGCCAAACACCGTCCGCTCGGTTGTAATTTGGTATTCGCTGGCGCTGTGTGGGTATTTAATACGTTCGGTGTAAACTACGGCTTGTCCCTGAATGCTTCGGATACCGCACTTCAAGTTTGTAAAAAAGAGGGTATTCGCGAGGTGTATGCAACCATGTGGGGTGACGATGGGATGGAGAGCAATCCGTTCATCGCTTTGTTAGGCTTACAGCTTTATGCTGAACACGCATACTCGGAGGAAAAACCGGATTGGGCGCGAATCTCAGAGCGGGTTAAATTCTGTACAGGCATTGATGCTGATGTATACCTGCAGCTCAAATATTTAGACGAGACGCCTGGCTCCGAGCCGGACAATCGGAAGCAGAGCAATCCATCGAAGTTTCTATTGTATCAGGATGTGCTGCTGGGGATGTTTGACAAGCAAATTGAGGGACTCGACATGTCGGCGCATTATGCGGAAGTGGAGCAGAACATTCGCAGCCGCCGCGATGACAATGCCGCGCTCAATTATTTATTTGAAGTACCGGAGAAGCTATGTGGGGTGCTTAGGCAAAAAAGCGAAATTGGCATCGAATTGAAGCGGGCATACGATGCTAAGGATTGGGAGACGCTGAAACACATCGCAACAAATGTGCTGCCTGCGATCGGGGAAGCTGTGCGGGAGCTGCGTGGTGCCCATCGAACGCAGTGGCTGAGTATGTTTAAGCCGTTCGGATGGGAAGTCATCGATATTCGCTACGGCGGCGTCATCAATCGATTGGAGACAGCTTCCTTTAGGCTTCTTGAATATGTTGGGGGCCGGATAGGACGAGTCGAAGAGCTGGAAGAGGAGCGTTTGTTATACAGCACCACCAACAGGTTCACCAATAAAGGGGTGGGCTGGTGCAGCTATTATTACCGGATGGCATCGCCAAATGTCTTCTTCCATGTTTTGAATCCTTTCTAAAGGAAGTCGGCAAGAGCCTTTCAAAGCCCCTTAATTGGGGGCTTTATTTTTTTTGAATCGCCAAACGAGAAAATCACCCGCTGTCGGGTGACAAGAACATTATCTCATTAAGTGCCGCGAAAACCGCGGTTTTTTTGTTTTATGGGATAAAGTTCTTGTCAAAACCAAATGACAAGAACTTTATCCCATTCCTGATTTTTACAAAAACTTTATCTCCCGACGGAAGGCCAGAGGGAGTGTTTTTCAAATGATTAAACTAACGGGCAGCAGGTTTGCGTCGAGCAAGTCAATTTTTATGTTGAGGAATCAGCATTCATTCGGGGAGGTAGTTAATACACCCTTTCTATTGCATATACCTTAAAATTAACTAAGATAAGAAGGATATATGACAGTTCTTCATGAATTGTTTAATAATTACAACATCAATTAGGGAGAGTTATCTATGGAAACCACGAATTATGAAGTCTTAATAAGCTTGCAACCTATTGAATCATTCTGTTTATGGTGTGATTTGCTTGGATATGGAACACCATTTATTAATTCTAATTGGGATCTTACTAGTAAAGAATCAAGGAAAAATCTTATAAGAATTGCGAAATTACAACATTTAATGAGAGGAATAAACTCTGTTAACCCTAAAGAAACGACACTAGTGTTAAATGATGGGTTTATTAAAAATGTTGATGTAAATGATCGACATGATGGGCCACTAGCTTATATTTACTGGTTGACATCAGTAATCAACTATTTTCGTTATCTTAATAAAGTTGATAAGGAAAATGGTTTTCCAGGAGCGAGAGGTGTACTGACTTATGGCCATAGAGTAGGATTTTCTAGAGATATTGAAACAGCAAGAGGAAAAATTTTAACACACCCTGATGATCAAGAATATTATAATAATATGAAAGTAGTATACTCTCCAAATGAGTTTCAAATGAATACCGCTTTCTCAAAAGCGTATATTATGGAGTCTTTGGGCTCACGAGTTGGGTTACGTGGTCCAAATTTGTACATTGATGCTGTTTTTTTAGATCGCTTTGTAAAACTTATTTATGATTCTAAATCCCCATTTTTTAATCGGCTTGAAAATCCTGTAAAAGATAAAGATAATGATAATGTTTATACAATGGAGATTAAACAAGTTCCAGTGTCTTTTGAGGTAAATGAATATGAAGATAATGAATTTTATGTTTGGGAAGTTATCCAATCTACTGATAACTCATCTTCCAGGGTATTGTTCAAGTTGTGGTTTGATAAAAATTACATAAACATCTCCGAAAAAGGTATTAATACTAAATTGTATAAGCTCATCAAGTATAAACCGGATAATGAGGATTCAATTATAAATTTAGAATAACCGACATTGTTCCAGTTCATGATATATGGATATGTTCATGTTAATAGGTAACTAAAAAAACACACATCGGGTCAAAAAAAGAGCCGCTGTGTGTTTTTGATTTCGAGAATAAGCCCCTCGGTATAATGTTCTTGTCATCATCCGTCCGACACGACACAACAGCAACACAACCCGCAGCATTTTATTGGCGCGGAAAGACCTGTACTATCTGTAGATAGGAATAGTAGTATTACAAGCATTTCAGAAAAGTTAGCAAAACAAATTGTAAATCTCCCCGAACTAGTTGCAAAACAGATTATATCAGATGTATT